>NZ_SJUQ01000034.1:0-27776 GCF_004337045.1 Exiguobacterium sp. SH5S4 | reverse complement strand
TCGCCCCTATCTGTTTAGTCCGAAATGCGTGAACGAACCCATAAAAATGAGAAGAGGCCACCGTTAGCGAACAAGTCGCTCCCGGTGGCCTCTTTCTTATAAATCTACTGAGTTATGTCCCAGCCTCGTCGTTTTTTACTTAGGCTGACGCTTTTTCTGCTTCTTCTTGTGCTTTCAACTCTTCACCGTACGAGACGCGGTCTTGCATGCGGACGAACGGGAGGTAGACGGCTACTGCCATTGCGATCGTGACGATCTGCAAGAGCGCTGCACGCCATCCGCCGATTAAGAAACCAGAGATGATCGGTGGTGTCGTCCATGGCACTTGAAGTGCGTTGAACGGATCGACCCAGCCCCAAAGGATTGAGAAGTACACCATGAACGATGCGATTGCAGGTACGATAACGAACGGTACGAACATGATCGGGTTGAACACGATCGGCATCCCGAAGATGACCGGCTCGTTGATGTTGAACAAACTTGGTGCAAGCGAGAGCTTACCGAGCTGTTTCAAGTGAGCCGAACGGGCGACGATAAGTGTGGCGATGATGAATCCGATCGTGATTCCTGAACCACCGAGCTTCGTGAAGACGTCGAGGAACTGGATTGTAACGATTTTCGCGTTCTCACCGGCAACGAGTGTTTCACCCGCATCGATGAGTGCTTGGTTTTGAAGCGCGTTTGCTGTAAGGAGTGGCCCCATGATACCCATGATGATTGCGGCACCGTGAATTCCACACCACCACATGACTGACATGAGAACCATGATGATGACTGCTCCTGCGAGCGTGTCTGTCAAGTTTTGAAGTGGTGATTGAAGCACGTCATAGACGACTTCTGTGAACGTACGCTCTGCAACTGCTTGGAAGACAGCGAATGTCACAGCAGCAAGTGCGATGATCGCAAGACCAGGAACGAGTGCCGAGAATGAGTTCGAAACACCAGGTGGGACACCGTCAGGCATTTTAATGCTGATCCCGCGTTTGATGAATTGCGAATAAATGAATCCGACGACTAAACCGACGACGATGGCAGCGAGGACACCTTGTCCACCTGTCCATACTTTCGGGATGACTCCGTTGACTGCTTCTCCTGATTCAGAGAGGACAGAAGCTTGTGTGATGATCAAGAACGAGATGATTCCGAGGATACCAGCTGGTACGCCTTCAATCTTTTCGTTTTTGACGTACGAGTAGGCGATTCCGAATACCCCGATTAAAGCGAGGATGTCAAACGTCGCACCGACGACTTGCGTGAGTGGGAGCGTCCAATCGGCTCCGAATAATCCTGACATGAACTCGGCCCAACCTGGAATCGGTAGTGCCAAGATAAGCAGGAACAGTGAACCGATGATCGTCATCGGCATTGTCAGGATGAATCCGTCCTTAATTGCAAGGACGGGCTTTGCGTTCGCAAAACGAACGAAACCTGGAGTGAACTTTTCAAATACTCTTTCTAAGCGGCTCATGGGGAAACCTCCTTATAGGTCTTCAGCGCGCGTGGCGATGATCTCTTTGTACCAATGGAACGACTGTTTCTTCTTGCGGGCGAGACCGTTAGCGTGGTCAACATAGATGAAGCCATATTGCTTCTTATATCCGTTGAGCCAGCTGAGGAGGTCGATGACCGACCAAGCGTAGTAACCTGAAACGTTGATGCCTTCTTGAACGGCATGTTTCACGGCACGCAAGTGGCTTTCGATGTACTCGATCCGCGGTGTATCCATAATTTCTTCGCCGACGATTGGGTCAACATCACCGAGACCGTTCTCTGTAATGTAGATCTTGACGTCGCCGTAACGAGCTTTGAGCATGCGGAGCCCTTCGAGGAACGCGTCTGGCGCGATTTCCCAGCCCCACTTCGTGTAAACCTTGTCTTCCATCTCGACTGTCTTGTAGACGCCGTCGAACGATGGGTTACCTGGGCGGCCCGTCGAGTTCTCACGGCCACCGGCCATGACGAGCGCTGTGTCATTTTTCATGACGCGTTGCGGGCAGTAGTAGTTGAGACCGATGAAGTCGTTCATCGGAGCCGTGCGTTTGAGCAGGTCGAGTTCTTCTTCCGTCCAGTCAGGGAGCAGGCCTTTCTCTTTAAGTCCTTTGACCACGTACTCAGGGTAAGTCCCTTTCAAGATCGGGTCATAGAACCAGTGTGTCGCATATTCGTTCGCATGCATCTCGGCGAACTTGTTGTCCGGGTCGTTGTCGATGCTGAACGATGGGCTGAACACGTGTGTGATGCCGATCTCACCTTCGTAACCGGCTTCTTTGAAGAGCTCGATTGAACGGGCGTGAGCGACAAAGACGTTATGTGTCGTTTGGAAGTACGCTTTGACATCACCTTCGATACCTGGTGGGTGTGCTCCTGACAAGTAGCCGAGCGAGCAGAAGATGACCGCTTCATTGAACGTGATCCAGTGACGGACACGGTCGCCGAACGATTGGAAACAAGTATCGGCGAAACGAACGAATGCGTCAACTGTCTCTTGGCTGCGCCAACCGCCTTTTTCTTCAAGTGCCTGTGGAAGGTCCCAATGGTAGAGCGTCACGAACGGTACGATGTTGTGCTTCAAGCACTCGTCGATCAAGTTGTTGTAAAACTCGAGGCCCTTCTCGTTGACTTCGCCAGAACCGTTCGGGAAGATACGTGGCCATGAGATTGAGAAGCGATATGACTCGAGTCCCATTTCGGCCATAAGCGCGATGTCTTCTTTATAACGGTGGTAATGGTCGACAGCGACGTCGCCATTCGTGTTTTCAAATGTCTTTCCAGGAATTTTCGAGAAGACGTCCCAGTTCGAGACGCCTTTCCCGTCCTCGTTCCATGCGCCTTCGACTTGGTAAGAAGCCGAAGCAGCGCCGAACAAGAAAGTTTTAGGCATTTTCAAAGTAGTCACCTCAGTTTATTTATTTACAAGCTTAAGTGCGTGGTCTAGTACTTTCGTTCCGTTCATCATGCCGTAGTCGACTGTGTTGATGACGTCGATTGGAACGCCTTTTGGCTCACAGATCAGTTTGCCTTTTGAAAGCAAGTACTTCACTTGTGGTCCGAGAAGAGCGACGTCGAGGTCGTTCACATACGTTTCCATTTCTGATTCTGGGTAGGCTGCGATTTCTGCCTCGAGGCCACGTTCAGCGGCAACCGCTTTCATTTTTTCTACTAACATACTTGTTGACATACCTGCTGCGCAGAAGAGTCCGATTTTCATCATTTTTGATCCATTCCTTTCAATTGGTTGATTTCGTTTTGCATGTTCATCATGTAGCCGAGCATCTCTTTTACGAGGATCGTGTTCATCAAATGGTCTTGCGCGTGCACCATGAGGACGCCGACTGTCGCCGTTTTCCCTTGTGCTTCGAGCGTGACGAATTTTGTTTGGATAGCGTGTGCTTCTTTCAACGTCGCGTCACCGGCTGTCACCGCTTCAGCTGCTTCCTCTGGCTTGCCTTCTTGCATGAGGAGCATTGCGTGGTGGTAACTTGCTTTCGCGTCACCTGAGAGGGCGATTAAACCGAAGATGTCTTCGGGTGTAATTTCGATTGTTTCAGAAACCATAATATCTCTCCTTTTTTGTATGGATAACTAAGATTCATAGGTACAAATTCTATAGTTTGATACTAGCACGACACCGCTTACATGTAAACCCTTTCTTTTTGAATAAAATGTGAACGAAAAAAAACGCACGCGAGATCAACCTCTCGAGTGCGTTTAAGACTTGATGTTAGAGACTTTCAGCATCTTAACATGGCGGAAATGATGTGTCGAGCGCGATACGTCGAAGATTTGACCGTTCGTTAAATAGACGGTGTTGTCGACGAGAAGGGCCGGATCGTTTTCGTTCAACCCGAGTAAGGCGGCATCATCGGCATTCAAGAAATCGGCGTAAATGACGCGGTCGGCAAAACCGATGGCGAGCTTTTGGTCGTTACGGAAGTAGTTATAGATCGACTTCTCGGTGATGTTTCGATCGAGATAGACAACGAGGTTTTTGCGGAAGTACGAATCTTCGAGCGAGAACGGGTGGTCGTCGACGAGACGCAGCCGCTTGACGTAATAGACAGGCGTCCCGACCGGACACTTCATCCGTTCCGCGACTTTCTCGTTTGCCGTCGTCTCCTCAAAAGCGAGGACATGTGTCTCGACTTTTCGTCCACTGAAGTCGCTCGTGAGACCTTGGAGTTTTTCGAGGTTCACATAATCGCTGTCGTAATGGTCACGGACGAAGACGCCGCTCCCTTGGACTTGATATGCGTAGCCTTTGTTGACGAGAATCTCGATCGCTTTCCGGACCGTGTTGCGGCTGACGGCGTATTTCGTCGCATATTCGTCTTCCGTGAGGAGTTTGTTCGTATGCTGATAGACGTGATTGACGATATCCGTCTCAATCTGTTCTGCGACTTGCTTATACTTTGGGGCCATGAATGTTTGCACCTTTCACATCAATTTGTAGGAATGAATACGCTATCATTATAGCAGAAATAATTTGCAACGGTCGTAAATCATTCGCCAATTGTTGAAAAACGTCGAATGATTATTGAGGGAATATTTGGATAACTTGAAACCCCACCGTTTCATTTCCGTATACAATAAGAGAATAGTAGGGAGGGGAAGTCATGAATCAACCGACACGAATTGAACAAGAGACGGCTTGGAAGAAGCAACAGACACGGGTCGGATACATCTTTTTAAGCGTCGTGGTATTGGCCATCGTCTTATCCTTCTTTGGGAAGCAACTGTGGCTCATCATTCCTCTCACTCTCGTTGGGGTCAGAATGCTCATGTTAGACGTGCAGAAATACCAGATGAGACGTGCGCGTTTAGTCGATTTCGCTACGCGGAAGGTGTTAAGACGACATCTCGTGTACGATATCGTGAGCTCGATCGGTTTACTCATTTTAGTGAGTGGCCTGTTGGTCTTCAATCAAGACGACCTGTATTGGGCGTTCGGGGTGTTCATTTGGGGGACGTTGACAGAAACGGTGTCACGCCGTTTGAATCAACATGATCCGATATTACGCTCGCTTGAAGCGGAGGAAGTGACATGATGTCAAATCGATTAGAACAGGAACGGACGTGGGTTTGTTCGTTCCAACAACTCATGTATGGGATTGTAGGGATGTTTCTAGTCGTCATTCTTCCAATCGTTTGGTGGACGGACAGTCTGTTTTGGGGCATCGTCTACATGGCACTCGTGCTCGTTCCCGTCAATGTGATGTATATACGTCGCTATCAGATGCGACAACGGTTGAATCCGAAATTGACGCATCGCTATCGCCAACAGTTGGGAAGTGACATGTTGAATACGGTTGCCTTCTTTATCGCATTGAACGGCAATGAATTGTTGGGGGCGAAAGTTTTCTATACAGTCGGTTTACTCGTGATTGTGTTAGCCGGATGGATGACGATGAGAATCGATAAGCGGATGAAGCAGGAAGATGTATGGCGTTCTACATATAAAGAAATAGGGAGGTGAGGAAATGGACCAGGTGCGACACGATGTTAAGAGAGTCGTCAATATTCGAAGGTATGGTGTCCCGATATGGATTGTTTATATGGCCACCTTTCTATTCGCGCTTTTCTTTGAACAGATCTGGCTCATTCCCTTGATGTGGTTACTCGCAATTTTTCTCATCATCATGGGGAATAAAGAATATCGCATCATGCGTCATTTTGCAGAAACTTTTCAAACCCTCAAATTGCTTCGCATACAATATGCAATGACTTGGTTGGATGCACTATTGCTTTCGACTTCAATGACGGCGCTGGTTCTCAATCACTCAATCGGATTTTTGATTGGGGCTTTATTTGCTATGATGCGTTTTACCGATTCTTATCGAGACCGATTGATTAGAAACAAACTGAAAGCGGTTGACCCTGACATGCCGACATACGACCAAGTGATTGAAAGGATGAAACCATAATGGAACTATCACCGCAAACGAAACAACAGATCGATACAGTGTTGCGAATGGATAAATGGACAAGCTGGGGCGTCGGCATAATCGGTGTGTCAGCAATTATCGGCATGCTGATTTACGCGTCGTATTGGGAGATGCCGGATTCATTTTTCCTGATATTCATGTTCTCTATATTTAGTCTCGTCGTCACGACAGAGGTGATGCGTTTTCGGATGTGGCGCCGCTTCGTGAAAAATGAGAAGGCGCGAAAGCTGTTGATGCTGCGGCATACCGCTTATTTACTGGGACTTGTCGCTCTCGGCTACTACGGGATCGTTGTGTTCAATCAAACGTCGCAGCCGCAATCGTTCCAAGCATTTCTTTTATCACAAGCCTTTTTCTGGGGCGCGACGTTCTTTGGGAAATGGCTCGACCGTATCATTCAAAAACATGATGGGAACTATTTGACGGATCAAGATATCAAAGCAATTAAAGAAGCGCGGGAAATTGAAAAGGAAGAACGATATGGATAAGCGGAGCCAGATGCGTGAATTGACGGCGTTCGATGAGGCAAAGCATTCCACGGTCGCGTTCATCTCAGCGGTGTTCGCTGGGCTCATGTTTTTCTCGCTAGAATGTGGCTGGCTCTCGCCGGTGATGGTTATGTTTCTCGGTGCGGTAGCGAGTCTGCCGGACTTCCGGAAAATGTGGCGTCGTGAGAACATCAAGAAACAGTATTTACAGTCGCGGGAAGCGAGGCGGCTCATTCACTTCAATTCATTGTTCGGGCTCATCTTCCTACCGCTCATTTTGGTATGGGTATATGCGCTGCTGACGGATTTGATTTCGCTCCAAACGTTTGCGTTGATTGGTTTGGTGGCGTATTTGATTGCCATCGTCGAACAACGTTTGTATGAACGCCACATGGTCACTCTCGACAACAACTATGTCACCGAAGCCGAATTGCGAGAAGAACGAAAATGGGGGAGCGCATGAGCGCTTTCCCCGTTTTCATTTGAACGTACGGATGATGAAGTAAAGGCAGCCGAGGAAGGGGATTAAGAACAGTGCACCGAGCCATTCGCCTTGGCCGAAAACGATCCAGGCGAACAACTGGAACGATAGCAGACCAGCGGCGACGAGTCCGGCGAAGCGGAGCGCTTTCGGTCGCTTTGATGGTTCCTCCCACCACTCTTTAAAGAACGGCAAGCTGAACAACAGCGCCAAGCCGAGAAAGAACGCAGCCGGAAATACGAGCATATCCCCGCGCGCGTTCTGTCCGTTAAACTGCAGCCATTTCGAGAGAATCGATAAGGTGATGCCGATGACGAGAAAGAGCCCGCTCATATCCGTTCCTCCGTTTCATCTCTATATACTATTATCATGCACGAACCGCAGCAAACGAACAAGTCTCAAAAACGCTTGCGGTTCGGGCACGAATGTCCCCCTGGCATAGGAGATTTTTTGCATACGAAAAGACTGCAGCGAACTGCAGTCTCGTTAAGCCCGGGTCTTCCCGAACTCGATATAGGTCGTGACCGATTTGACGTGCTTCACGACGTCTTTCTCGCGAAGCGGACGACTGAAGTAAAAGCCTTGGACGTAGTCGCACTGCTCATTGAGCAACCATTCGAGTTGGTCAGACGTTTCGACGCCTTCCATCAACACTTTCATGCCGAGGTTATGGCCGAGTTGGATCATCGAGCGGACGATCGCTTCTTGGTTGCGGTCTGTGAACAAGTTGACGATGAACGAGCGGTCGATCTTGAGCACTTGGACCGGAAGTTCGCGCAGTTGGCGGAACGACGAGTAACCAGTCCCGAAATCATCGAGCGAGATCAAAATCCCGTACTGATGAAGTTGGGCGAGCTTCTCGCGTGTCGACGCCTCGTACGACAACATCGATGATTCCGTCACTTCGAGCTCGAGGAACATCGGGTCCATGCCGGTCTCTTGTAAGATGATTTGGAGCGTCTCGACGAAGTCTTCACGCGCGAACTGGAGCGGTGACACGTTGACCGAGAGCGTGAACGGCTTGACGCCGGACTTGTTCCAGCGTACCCAAGCGAGACACGACTCGCGCATGACCCAGTTGCCGATCTGATGGATCAGTCCGGTGTTTTCTGCGATCGGGATGAATTCGGTCGGTGTGACATCGCCGAGTTCGAAATGATTCCAACGCAAGAGCGCTTCGACGCCTTCGAGTCGATTTTTCGTGAGCGATACTTTCGGTTGATAGACGAGCGTGAACTCGTGACGATCGAGTGCGTGAATGAGCGCTTTCTCGATCTCGACCGTGCGTAAAATTTGATGTTTCGATTCGTCTTCAAACTCTTTAATTTGGTTTTTCCCGATCCGTTTTGATTCGTGGACGGTGAGTCGCGCGTATTGGACGAGCTCGTCCGCGGACGTCGTGTCTTTCGGATAATGACTGACGCCGGCGCTCATCGTGAGCTCGACGGTCGTCCCGTCGATATCGAACGGCTGCGAGATCGCTTTAATACACTTCTCCGCTTTTTGTTTGGCGAGTGTGCTGCGCTTATCGAACAGTAAGATAATGAATTCCGAAGCACCGACTCGTGTCAAAATGTCATCTGGATGGATCGTGACGCGAAGACGTTCGGCGATTTGCATCGTCAATTCGTCCGTGCCGTGATGTCCGAGCATATCGCTCAAGAAACGCCAGCGGTCGATGTCGATGTAAAGACAAGCGACTGGGTCCTCGATTTGAATATGTTCCGTAAGGATGCGTTCGAGCTTGTGGCGGTTCGGCAGATCAGTGAGCGTATCGTGATACGCCATATGTTCGACGAGACGTTGTGAGGCGATCGCCTCCGAGACGTCCCGTAAAAACCAGAGCACTTGGTCCATCGTTTCACCTTTGAGCGGATAGCTCGTCACTTCAATCGTCTTATCGTCGATCTCGACCCGTCTCGGGTCATAGAACGGTTGATTGATCGTCAAGGACGAATGATAGTCTTGGAAAAAAGTATCGTCCGTCTGATCAAACAAACGATAAAACGCGGTGTTGGCGTACTGGATCACACCATCTTTCGTCGTCGTGACGACCGCATCCGTCGTCGAATCGAGAATCGTCGCTTGGATGAGTTCTCGTTTTTTTAGATGATGATCGAGCGTGAGCGACAAGAAGAAGATGACAAACAAGATGACCGTGATCGCCGTGACGAGCCAGGCGAGGAGCGACGGTTCGACGGCATTGGCGAACGGACCGTTCGCTTCGATGAACGCGAACGATGACGCGGCCATGCCGACGAAATGCATCCCGAAAATCGCGATGCCCATGAGCAGTGAAAAGAACACTTTTAACTCGAGGTCAATCTTTTGTTTGGCGTACTTCGAGTAGAAGCCGATCCATAAGGCGATAAGTGAGGCGGCGATGGCGATGATGATCGACAACATGGCCAACCATGGATCATACGAAATCGCGACGCCTTGAATCGCGTCCATACCGACGTAATGCATGCTGGCGATGCTGATTCCCATCAACAGTCCTGCACCGATCAAAGCAGGATGAGTCTTACGGCGCGAGACAATCAAGAAGCCAAAGATACAGCCGGCCATCGCAATGATGACGGACAGTAAAACGAGAGGGATCGAATATGTGACGGGGCGCAACGCCTCGTGAGCGAGCATGGCGATGAAGTGCATCGACCAAATCCCGAGTCCGAGGGTGGCACCGCCCGCCAAAATCCACATATTTTGGGTGGAGCGATTCGTCGCATTCACGCGGCGTGCCAGTTCGATGGCAGCATAAGCGGAAACGGCGGCGATAATATAAGAAAGAATCACGAGAAAGTAATTGTGACTCATCGAGTGTTCGACTACTGGTTCCATGTGTACCTCGCTAGTAAATGTGATTTTGTTGTAATTCTGATTATACCTCGGCAAATAGTAGCCGACCTATCATTTTGCTTCGTATGGTAAAAATATTTTGCCGGTGAAGTAGGCAAGTCGCTTCTAGAGTGGGTAAACTACATATAAAAGGAGGCGGAGCGCATGATCCCGACACGAAAAGAAGTCATAACGTTTATCATCATCGCGTTCGCGTTCTCATGGTTAAGCTGGTGGGGGCTCTATACGTGGACAAGCCTGCCGATTCTAGCGACCGTCTTGATCGGTTCGTTCGGACCGAGCGTGGCCGGCGGTTATATGGCGTTTCGAGAAAACGGATGGAGTGGGGTGCGGACACTGTGGAAGCGAGGCTTCGAGTGGCGGATGGCTGGTAAGTACTATGCGTTCGGCCTGTTGCTCATCCCGTTCTTATTTGTCCTCGCGTACTGGCTGACCGATGCGAGCGGTGCGTTACTGTTGAACGAACCTTGGCTCGTCATCCCGTACTTCCTCTACATGTTATTTCTCGGGGGAACGATTCAACAAGAGTATGGTTGGCGCGGGTATTTGCTCGACGCGCTGCAACTCAACAAGACGCCGCTCCAGGCGAGCCTGTTCGTCGGCGTGGTGTGGGCGGTTTGGCATATTCCGCTCTTCTTGATGACGGGCACCGGACAGGCATCCCTCCCGTTTTGGGCTTACGCCGTCGCCATTCTATCGTTTACGTTGATCATCTCGTGGTTATATAACGTCACGACGATGAACTTATGGGCGGCTTTTTTACTGCATACGACGTTTAACGTCTCGTTTGCCCTCGTCCCCTTAATCGAGCCGGGGCAGGTCTCAATCGGGTTTCTTTATTTGACGCTCTTGTTGTTCACGACGGCAATCGTGCTCGTCTGGAAGACGCACGGGCATCTCGGGTATGACCATCTCGAACAACTCGAGGCGGTGGAAGGGTCGCATCAACCGAACGTTACGGTAGGCAGAGACGCGGGTAAAGAAGGAAACGTATGATTATGGATAGAGGGAAGTGGAAATATTGAACTTTCGTCCGCTTGAACGAGATGATGTCAAACCGCTCCAGCGTTTGTTTATGGAGAGTCTGAGCGATTTGATCCGCCGGGAACAGTTTGAAGACGCTGATTTGTTGGACGAGGAAGTGGCGCGCTTGAATACGACCGTTCAAGATAGTTTGGATGATGAGACTGTCCAATTGTTTGTCGTGCTAAAAGACGACGTCATCGTTGGAACAGCGGCCATCCTTCCTCCGAACGAGATTATCACGGCACATCTCGATGTCGAGCCGGACGTACCGGAAGTCGGATGCATCTATGTGACGCCGAGTGAGCAGCGGCAAGGGGTCGGTCATTTCTTGCTTAAAAACGTGATGGACGAGCTGTTGAGCAGGGGACAGCCGATTTTTTATCTCGATGCGGGGTTTCCGACTTCCCAAACGTACTGGGAAAAACGGATGGGTCCACCTGTACTCACGATCGACCATTACTGGGGACTCGGCGCGCCTCATAAAATCTGGCGGTGCGATGTGACGCAATACAAATAGAGACCCAGCTGAACATGCAGCCGGGTCTCTTTGAATTAGTTAGATGAACGCATGAATTGATGAATGCCGGAAGCAGTCGCATCAGCCATCCGTTGACGATATGTCGTACTCGTCAGATGAGCGCGATCGTTCGCGTTGCTAATAAATCCGTATTCGACGAGCGTCGACGGGACGGTATTCTTTCCGACGACGTAAACGTTTTGATATTTCACACCACGGTTGCGGATGGTCGGGATGCGTACGCCGAGTTCACGGTTGATGGCCGCTCCTAAGTTACGACTTGCGGAGGCATAAGGATTCGTCGTGTAGCTTTCCGTCGTCGGGACGAGGACTTCATGACCGTGGTAGGCTGTACTCGGTGCCGAGTTGGCATGGACGCTTACAAAAGCGCTCCCTTTATAAGACTTTGTCAACGAGACACGCTGGGCTAAGGATAAATAGCCATCGTTTGCACGAGTCATTTTGACGTTATAGTTGTACGTGCTCGAGAGAGTGTTCGCCAGGCGCTTAGCGATGTCGAGTGCAATGACTTTCTCTTGGACAGATCCGTAAACCGCACCCGGATCGTTCCCGCCATGACCGGCATCGATGACGACGGTGCGTCCTGATCCGGTTGAAGTAGTGGGTGTCGTCGTTGTGCCCGCTTTCAAATAGCGCGCTGCGACGTAGCCGGTTTTCCCACCGTAAGAGACTTTATACCACGAGCCATACGTCCCTCGGTAAGTCACATTGCGGCCAGATGGGATGGTAAGCAATACCGTTCCGGTCGTCGAGGCACTCTTCCGCAAGTTCAAGTTGACAGTCGTTGTATAAGCTTTCGTCGAGCTTGTCGTTGTCGATGGACTTGAAGCTTTTAAATATTGTGAGGAGACGTAACCGGTCTGTCCGCCATACGTCACTTTGTACCATGAACCGTATGTGCTGACATAAGTCACTCGTTTCCCTGTTGGAATCGTCAACAGAATCGTACCTCTCGTCGAGGCGCTTTTCCGTAAATTTAAGTTGACGGTTGTCGTATAGGCTTTCGTTGAACTAGTCGTCATCGTCGAAGCGGTTGTCTGCTTCACATACTGTGAAGCGACGTACCCCGTCTTGCCACCGTAAGAGACTTTATACCACGAGCCGTACTTGCTTATATATTTGATCGTCGCGCCTGCTGGGATTGTCAGAAGGACTTTGCTCCAAGTCGCTGCACTAAGGCGAAGATTTAAATTAGCTGTTGTTTTATATGTAGTGGCCGCTTCGACACGAGTTGATTCAAATCCGGTCTGTGAAAGCTCGAGCGGGATGACTGCTACGCCAGTGAAGACGAGGGATGTGCTAAGTAAGAGTTTTAAATGCCAAGGTGTTTTTTCTATATTCAATCGTGATTCGCTCCTTTTTCTTGAATCTTTGAAATAACGATGAAATGAAATCGTCTTCATGTCTTCGCTATTATATAAGCAAACAAGAAAAAAATGGAGATTAATATGTAAATTGTTTATCTTTTTTTTAAAAAATAGAACGATAGTCGCACCCGGAATAAAAAAGAGACACGAAGATAAACTAAATTATCTACCTATAAAAACACCTCAAGAAAGTGGGACTCTTAAGTCCGAACTTCTTGAGGTGTTCA
The DNA here is from genome assembly GCF_004337045.1 of Exiguobacterium sp. SH5S4. Classification (NCBI taxonomy): domain Bacteria; kingdom Bacillati; phylum Bacillota; class Bacilli; order Caryophanales; genus Exiguobacterium; species Exiguobacterium sp. SH5S4. The sequence continues at coordinate 14,848 of NZ_SJUQ01000034.1, read as the reverse complement.
TATGAGAAACGCTTTTTGAAATTAGATAAGACGTGGAAGCTCTTCAGAAAAGGGTTTAGTTGTTTCCACAGCTTGAGTAATACGTGGAGCTTCTTCAGCAAACTTTCTGATTGGTGATTCAACTTTAGTGATGCGTGGAGCTTCTTCAGCATATTTTAAAACTGGAGCTTCGATTTTAGTAATACGTGGAGCTTCTTCGGCTAGTGGTTTAAACGAACTTCCTAGTAGAAAAATTGCTGCGGCGATAAAAAAGAATCCTGTTGCTTTTTTCATGATTAAATTCCTCCGATGTGTGTTGGTTTATGTGGATAAGCTGTGATCCCTAGTGTGATGTCGCTCAGTAGTCAGAGAGTGGTGATTCTAGCAATGTGTAGATTGCTTCAGATTGTTGTTCAATCCGTGATTCAAAATCTCCGATGAATTGTTGTGGCATGTTCGGTTCATAGAGCGTAACTTTGTCAGACTCTTCTGTCGTAGCAGATGACAAAATTGGAACATGGGCTTCTTGACTGAGCAGTGTGCTGCAAAGAGGAGGAAATTGATTTTCAAACTGTTGGAGTGGTTCTGGTCGCCAGCAGATTGATGCTTCTGGAAGAATATATAAGATGTGTCCTTCTTTCAATAAAGATAGACACTGGCTGATAACAATTTGTTGATCCTGTTCAATGTTGATATAGCCGAACTCTTGAAAATGTTTCTCATAGACTGTTTTTGAACTGCGCTTTAGAATAGAGAGAGACAGTTCAGGCCCAAGAATGTATAGCTTTTTATGAGAACGATTTTCTTGAAGCGTTCTAGCGATTAGTTTTGGTAAAGCCTGATAGTAATCAATTTGAAACGCGTTGAGGATAAAGCCTTTAGATGAACGTAACAATTGGGTCAAATGTTCTAATCCCTCGAACTGATTAGTGTCAGTATAGGAATAAGAAGCCTTGAAAGAAGACGTTTGCTTCGACTGGAAGTATATTCTAGGCTTAATGTAATCTTCTGCAAGTAAAAAGTTTAATTTACCCATATGATGTATTCACCTCCATTGACTTAGATTCCTTTTATTTTTTTAGGTTGAATCTTTGTACCTAAAATTATCTTAAGTGATTACTCTTTTATAGTTAAATCTTATCATGAATTGTGTATCGGTCGAACTGTGACTAGTTGGGAAATTTTCAGTCGAAAGGCCTGTTTTTTGATACAAAACGTTTAAATTTTCCTAAATCCGAAAGAAACAGAAGGATGATAACAAAAAACTGTCTGATATTAGGGCGAAGGGGCTACTGCTTATAATGGAATATAACTATGGAAACCTAATTAAAGTAGAGCGAATGAGAAAAAATATGAAACAAACCGTTTTAGCCCGAGGGATTTGTTCAGTTTCTTATTTAAGTAAAATTGAAAATAATCAAACTTCTCCTAGTGAAGAAGTACTGGAACTTATTTTTGATAGGTTAGATCTGGATGTACCACTCTATTTTGACTTTAGCAATCAAGTAGAGAAAGTAAGAAGTGAAATTCGAAGTCTGCTAAAAGAAGCAATCTTAAATCGTAATGATCAAGATAAGCAAAATATGATTAAAAAATATATAGAACATCCAGCTGTCAAACAGTCGAGGACTCTGTATATTACTTTGATGGTTACTCTGGCAAGATTTGGTATGATGCCTGGTGGTGATGAGCGATATGTTACAGAGGTTGGTTGGATTGAAGACCAGTTGACCAAAGACGATCAGCTAAGATACACAATTATAAAGGCTCTAAAGATGTTTCATAAGAATGAGAAAGAGCTTGCTTTTGAACTTGTGGAAAAATTAAACGAAGAATTAGCGGGTTCAGGAATACCTGATTGGGAAGTCGCTGATATCCGTTACATCATGGGGGGACTTTACTATAAATTTACAGATAATATTCAAGCAATCGAAAATGTGAAATTTGCACTCGTTTATTTCCAAGAGAATTTTTATTTAGAGAGAATTGTAGAATGTCATTTAATTATTGGTCTATCTTATAAGAGGAGGAAGCGTTTTTCTGATGCATTATCTTATTATCAGAAAGCGATTAAAGTGATAAGTGCCACAGATTTAAAGAATTATTATGGCATGCTTTACAACAATATGGGTGAAATTTATTCTCTGCTTGGTGAGCAAGATAAAGCTTTGCAGTATTTTATTGAAAGTTTTGAATATAAAATTGATGTGCGAAGCAAATTATATAGTGTTTTATCGTTAATTGAAGTTAACTTTGATCAAAGTAACGAAGAAGGTGTGGGGAAATGGTTAACAGTAGGATATGACTTAATGGAAAAAGAAAATGAAATAGAAGAATTCAATCATCACTTTGATATATATTTGAATTATTTTAAAGAAAAAAATGTAGATAAACTGATCTTCAGCTTGAAAAAAGCAGTCTCATATTTCGAATCCCATGATGAATACATGTACACAAAAAAATATGCACTTTGGCTTGCGCGAGAACTAAGAGAAAACGGCAAGTACAAACTAGCCACTGAATACTACGAAAAAGTAATAACGATTATGTCTCAATCCGAATAACGTCTCCCAAAAGGAGGCGTTTTTTCACGCGCAAAAAAAGAGACGCCCGAATCGTCTCTCTCATGGTGTGGTGAAATAGTGAATCGTCCAAAACGATTCATGGAGAAGTGACTCTTGTTCCGCATGCCCTGCCTGTACTTGTTGGATCAAGTGGATGATGTGCTTTTGCAAGTTTGAATCGTGGGAACCGCTGTGGAGGATATGATCCTCGTTCGCGATGATGTAGAAACCACCTAAGCGAAGCGGGATGTGGTTTCTCACGATTGATACGGCAATCTGGAGTTCGGTTTGTCCACCTTGAAGTGGAACGTTTAAATCAAAACGTCCCCATTGTTTAAAGTCGCCTAATTCTGAAAACGCGGGTGGGTCCTGGTGATCCAACTTCATGACCTCCAATCGTGTGTCTCTCTTCTTCCTTAGTATAACTTCTTTTCTATAAAAGACGTGTAAGAATATTGGCATAGGTGTAACCGAGTGAACGAATTCTGTTCCGTTGCTATTGTTTTTCTATATTATGCCAAAAGATTCCTTTATTAAAAGGCAAAAGGCAGTAAAAAACACGATCGGCTTAAATGCCAATCGTGTTCATTGATGAACCGCTTCTTTTAAAGTTGGTAATTCACAGATGAACGTGCTGCCTTCACCGTAAATCGATTCGACGTGTAGGTGGCCTTCGTGTGCTTTAGTGATTTCCTTACAGATGGCAAGGCCAAGCCCGGTCCCGCCGATTTTACGACGGTCCGAATTGTCGACACGATAAAATTTTCCGAATAAGTTCGGCAGAGCGGACGAAGGGATGCCGATCCCGTTATCGCGTACTTTTATGACGACTTGATCGTCGATCCGTTCGAGCGAGACGAGGACGTTGCCGCCTTCTGGTGAGTATTTGATGGCGTTGCTGAGCAAGTTGCCGAGTAGTTGTTGCATCCCGCCGAGATCTGCCTCGATATGAAAATCTTGGGCCGAGTCGGCGTCGAGGTGAATGTGGTGCAGGTCGGTCGTCTCTTGATAGAATGTGATGCTGTCGCGTGCTAGTGTATACAAATCGACATGTTCCCACTCGAACGTCTGTTTTCCGGCCTCCATCTTTTGAAGGTCGAGGAAGTCGCTGACCAAGTAGGAGAGGCGTTTCGCCTCGTCATGAATCGTCTTCAAATACAATTCGCGGCGGCTGTCTTTCAAATTACGTTCGAGCATCAATTCTGTGAACCCGTAAATCGATGACAGCGGCGTCCGTAATTCATGAGACACGGTCGAGACGAGCTCGGACTTCATTCGGTCGATTTCGGTTTCGGCCGTCACATCACGTAAGACGAGCATCGTTCCGTGAAGCGTCTCGTCCCGGTAAATACTCTCCGCATACACTTGGAGGTGACAATCCCCCTGGTCAAGCGAGATCGAAAGTCCGTCTACCGGAGGGTCTTGGTTGAAGACGCGTTCGACATAGTCGATGAACAACTCACGTTGGTCGACGCGTTCGGCCAACTGTTCGATATCGATCGAGACGGTGGCCAATTCCTCATAGCCTTTGTATTCGAACTGAAGCTCATCGAACATGCGCACGAAAGCCCGGTTACCGACGACGGTCTGTTCTTCATAGTTCAAGTAGAGGATCGCTTCGCGCACCGAGTTGATCAATTGGGCCGTCTCTTTCCGATCTTGTTGCATCTGACTGTAAAGGCGCGTCCGTAGCAAGGAAATCGCTAATTGATTCGCGAACGCGTTCAATTCCGACTTTTCGCTCGCATCGAACTGTTCGTCATAACAAGCGAGATAGAGGCACCCGATCATCGTGCCGTCAGACGGATCCTTTACCGGGATGGCCGTCTCGTGGATATAGTAAGGATAGTTGTGAACATCGTCGGCAATTTTTTTCGACGTCGCCTCGAGTGCTTGTGAGGTCATGGTACGTTGTAATAGATATGATTTTTCGATTAAGCTCTCTTGTTGTTCCTCGGTCATTCCGTTTGGGACGACCGAATGGATTTCTCCGTCTTTGACGAGCAACAACGCGCCGAATTCTGCTTCGGTCAACGAGACGATTTTTTCGATGACCGACGAGTAATCGAACAACGATTCCTTTGAGGCGAGCACTTCAATTAATTCGTTTCGGGATTGTAGTTTGGTCTCGTTTTGTTTTGATTCCTCGAGCACTTGTTGCATCTCTTGCTGCTTCGCGTGCATGTTTTCATTTTGAGCAGACGTCCGTTTAATGAGCGGTCGCCCGATTAATAAAATAGCTCCGATAAACATGGCTAACCCGACTACCCAGATCCAACGCAGCGACATCAGTTCGCTTGACGAGACAGTCCCGTCTCGAACGAACCAAGCTCCGATCCCGGTCAAGACGAGGCTGGCGATACATACTCCGTATAAGATGCGGAGTATTTGGCGACTGTCCAATTGTTCAACCCACTTGCTCATAATTCTCTCTACTTCCTTCCATATCTAAAAACCACTTCACTTCATTCATTCATCAAATAATCGAAATATACATAAAGAGAAATCGTCTGATTTTTCTTTTTATCTAATTAATATATCTAGACAGATTTACCCCTAATTTAATGATCCTACACATTCCGATGCGCTTACGTTTGACATCGTCCATTCGAAACAGCTAGCTTGAAAGTAACAATATGATGAAAGAAGAGGTGGGCTATGTTATCAATCGATCCGACTGCATTGACTGAACGAGACACGTATAAATTTTTAATCGGGAGCATCGTCCCGCGGCCGATTGCTTTTGTGACGACGCGCAACGGTGATGTCATCAATGCTGCCCCGTTCAGTTACTTTAATATCATCGCGTCAAACCCTCCGCTCGTCTCGGTGTCCATCCAACGGAAAGACGGTGTCATGAAAGATACGGCTCGGAATGCAGTTGCGACGGAAGAACTCGTGATTCATATCGTCGATGAGACGAACGTCGCACTCGTAAATGAGACGGCGGCGAACCTAGGGCCGGAGGAAAGTGAGCTCGACCGGACGACGTTCACGCTCGAACCGAGTGACGTGATTGAAACGCCGGGTGTCAAAGAAGCGAAGATCCGGATGGAGTGTAAACTTCATCATCACGTTCCGATTGAACATGACGGAAAAGTGACGGCCGATGTTTTAATCGCCCGTGTCGTCCGTTTTCATGTCAATCCCGAATTGTATCAAGCCGGGCGCGTCGACCTAGCGCAATTGGCACCGATTAGCCGTCTGGCCGGCGATTTTTATGCCAAAATCGGGGAACAGTTCGAGATTGAACGACCTAAATAATCTGGCAGGCGCCCGCTCGTTTTGGAGAGAGGGCGCCTGTTTTCGGGTAAAGAACGGAAAGCCGATTCGCACGAGGTATTTCTTTCATTCAAGCGGCTCAATATGTCACAATAAAATCAGAACATTCGAATTTCGGAAGAGACAGGAACAAGAGAAAAAGGGGAGTCGGCCATGTCTTATCGTCCAGCCATTCAATCGATCATCACCGCCATTGAGACGGTGATCGTCGGAAAAGAAGATGTCATCGCGAAAAGTTTGACTGCTTTGCTTGCCGGAGGTCACGTGCTGTTAGAAGATGTCCCGGGTGTCGGGAAGACGATGCTCGTCCGTGCGTTCAGCCGTGCCATCGACCTTAACTTTAAACGCGTTCAATTCACTCCAGACATGCTCCCGTCCGATTTGACGGGCATCTCGATGTATAACCAAAAGACGAAAGAGTTTGAATATCGTCCCGGTCCGCTTATGGGAAACATCGTCCTAGCCGACGAGATCAACCGGACGTCACCGAAGACGCAGTCGGCGCTCTTAGAGGCGATGGCGGAGCGCAGTGTGACCGTTGACGGCGAAGTGAAGATTCTTCCGTCGCCGTTCTTCGTCATGGCGACCCAAAACCCGATCGAGCATGAAGGGACGTATCCGTTACCGGAAGCCCAACTCGACCGTTTCCTTCTCAAAATCGAGATGGGCTATCCGTCATTCAATGAGGAGATTGCCTTGTTGACCCGTTTCGAGAAGGCAGAACCGCTAGAAGCGTTGCAAAGTGTCATCTCGAAAGAAGAAGTGGAACAGATGCAGCGTGAAGTACGCGACGTCCACGTCTCGAGCGCGGTCAAGCAGTATATCGTCCGCTTGATTCATGAGACGCGGAACGACCCGTTCACATACCTCGGCGGAAGTCCGCGGGCGACGCTCGCTCTAATGAAAACGGCTCAGGCGTGGGCATACATCCATAACCGTGATTTCGTCTTACCGGATGACGTCAAGGCGCTCGCGGGAAGCGTGCTCGGGCACCGGGTATTGTTGACGGCGGAAGCGCGCTATAAAGGGAAGACGTCAGAGCAACTTGTCAAAGGGTGGCTCGACACACTTCCTGTCCCGATGGATCGCGAGGTCAAGGAAGTATGAAAAATTGGATGAAGCTGTTCCTCGTCTGGGCGGCGGCATTCGGACTTTATGCGTTCGCTCGCATCGAAGGGAGTATCGTCGCGTCGACGCTATGGTGGTCATTTTTCGTCTTGACCGTGTACTGGACGCTGTTCATGGTGTATCCGGTCACGGCGGCGAACGTATCTCGTCGCGTCACGACAAAACGCCTCGTCTCCGGGCAGACGATGGACGTGGCACTTCGAATCGAACGGAAGTACCCGTTCCTCGTCGGTGTCGTCACGCTCGAAGAGACACCGCCACCGCGCTTGGCCGAGGTGACGGATCCAATCGTGATCCCGGTCGATCGTTTCTTTCGACGCAGTGAGACGGTCCATTATGAAGTGGAACACATTAAACGTGGCATTCATGTGTTTGACCGGACGCTTTTTCACGTGCGTGACGTCTTTGGGTTATTCGACCGTAAACGGACGCTTCGGATTGAGACGGTCGTCGAAGTCTCCCCGGCTGAACTTCCTTTCGATTTGCCGCGCGATGAACACGTCGGCGGACGGGGCGAGCAATATCGGCGCACCCGGACATATACCGAAGTCGCCAACACGACGAGCGGTGTCCGTGAGTATGCGGCCGGAGACCGTATCGGCCGGATCGATTGGAAAGCGTCGGCCCGTCGAGACAACTTGATGACGAAGACGTTCGACCAAGAGCAAGAAAAGAAACTATCGCTCGTATTCGTGCCGTCGGCTTCGGCCGGGCATGAGGAAGCGTTCGAACGTTCGCTATCACTGCTCGTCGGGGCGATTCGGCAACTCGAGCGCAAAAACTTGCCGTTTGAACTGTACGTCATCGAAGAGCAAGTCCGCTTGTTCCACTTGCCGGACCAAAGTGCCGAGCTTGGGCATTATCTGTTGACGGCGACGCCGGAACCGGAAGGCCGTCTCGTCGAGCGGGTCAAGCGCAACTTGCCGCAAGAGACGGGCAACTTGATTTTGATCAGCCCGTTTGAGACGAAATGGGTGCGCGAACTCATGCATGAGACCCAAGGTAGCTATCATCTCTATACGGCGAATGAGGTGACGACATGACCGAGTGGGTGAAGCGAATTGTTTATACGGCGCTGGCCGCTTACTTGTTGTCATTTTGGGTTGAACCGATCGTCGGAAGCACGACGTTTGATGTGAACTGGCCATTTTTATTTTTGCTGCTCGTGCCGATGTTTGCGAGCCTGCTCCCTTGGTACGGCTTTATCGCTGTCGTCGTCCTCAACTTTTTTACTGTCCTCTACATTTATCACGGCAGTTTGCTCGACTGGTTCGGGCTATGGCTCGACGACTTGACGGGCGTATTGAGCGGGGCGCTGCCTGAAGAAGCCGTTTTCTTCTCGGCGATGGCGCTCATCGGTGTCTTGTTTGCCATCTTGGTCGGCCGGACGTATCCGAGCTACGGCTTCGTTCTCGGAATGATCGTGTCGACACTTGGGTTGATGGCGTATTTTGACACGTGGACGCTCTATGATGGTGAAAGTAACATCCTATTCGCCATCTTGGCATCGCTCTTCCTCTTGTTCGTGACCGATGTGGCGAAGCGTCCGAGCAAATCGCTCGTCCGTTACGTCAGCATCGGCCTGCTCGCGGCGGTCGTCATCGTGCTCGGCAGTGTGTCTCCGACAATCGAAGGGGACTGGTCCGATCGGGTGACGACGAGTTTCCAAAACGCTTTGAACGAGGGCGGTTCAGGGAGCGGCCGCGTCGGTTACGGCGTGAACGACGAACAGCTCGGCGGTCCGTTCGAACAAGATGACGGCATCGTCTTCATCGCCCGTGGTGTGCCGGCCCGCTATTGGCGCATCGAGGCGAAAGAGATTTACACGGGTAAAGGATGGGTCGAAGCCCCTGTCCTCGATTCTGACTATAACCGGGGGCAACTCGTCGACGATGAGGTCGATACGACCCCGGAGCAGGCGTTGCTCCGATTTGACCGCCGCCAGTCGTTCGTTCCGTATGGCGGGGAGTACCCGCAGGCGGCAGAGACGGAGAGTGGGAAGGAGTTCCTCGTCGGAGACATCGAAGAGTCGTTCCCGAATGAGACAATCCACATTCGACCTTCCGGAAAAATCGTATTCGATAATGACGGACAAGTGACGCCGGAGACGATTCAGTTGCGATACAGCGTTCCTGCATTTACAGAACAACAACTCGAACTGAACGAACCGGTGATGACGTTGACGGATGAGGAACAACAAGCCTATTTGCAGTTGCCGGAAACGCTACCGGACCGGGTCCGTGATTTAGCGGTCGAGATTATGGCCGACAGTGAGAACCCATACGAACAAGCTCAAGCGATCCAAGCCTTCTTTCGGTCAGGTGAGTTCCAATATGATACGGAAGATGTGGCGACCCCGGAAGGTGAGACCGACTATGTCGACCAGTTCTTGTTCGATACGCTCGTCGGGTATTGTGATAACTTCTCGACGTCAGCTGCCGTGCTCTTGCGGGCGAACGGTGTACCGACACGATGGGTGAAAGGCTTTACGATGGGGGATACACGCGGAGTCATCCAAGGTGAGGAAGAATATACGGTCCGAAACCGCCACGCCCACTCGTGGGTCGAGTATTTCGTGGAAGGGGCTGGTTGGGTGCCGCTCGAGGCGACGATCAGTTTCTCTGACGCCAACTTGTTGCAAGTCGAGACGGAATCGGGCATCCGAGCAGATGATCCAGTGGCGAACGACCCTCAGGCGAACCAAAACAATCAACAGACGAACCGTCCGCAAGAAGACTTGGCGCTCGACGACGTCGCGACAGGTGAGACGGCGACCGAGTCGTGGAACATACCGGTTTGGGCTTGGGTGCTCATCGTGTTCGCAGTCGCCTTGCTCGTCTGGAACCGCAAGTCACTCGAACGGTTGATTATGGTCCTCTGGTGGACGAGACGTCCGCTCAATGAACCACGGCTCGTGGCGATGCATCGTTATCTCGTGAAACGGCTTCGCGGCGCCGGATTTAAAGTTGAGGGCCGGACGCCGTCCGAGCTCGCGGCCGAAGTCGATGCGTACTACGAATCGGACGAAATGACGCGCCTGACGCGCTTGTTCGAACAGAGCCTTTACGCCGATCAAACTCCGAATTCAAAATATAAAGAATATTGGAAAATCATGATTCGCCGAATTATGAGTTGAAGTGAACGGGTGCATACAGTAAGATAGACGCATTAGTTAGACAATTGAACAAAGCATTCCTTCGTATATACTCGCGAATTGGCGCGAGAGTCTCTACCGGACCACCGTAAATGGACCGACTATGAAGGAGCACGTTTCGTATACAGAAAAAAGGGCGTGCTTCTTCTTCGGTTTGGTGAATCCGTGGGAGAGGCTCGCTCTTTTTTTGAGATGAAGGCAGAAAGGTGGAGGTTTTGTGAAGATAGAACAAGAAATGATTTTGGTGCTCGACTTTGGAGGACAATACAATCAGTTGATCACACGCCGAGTGCGTGACCTTGGGGTGTACAGTGAGCTTCATTCCCATAAGATGACCGCTGCCGAGATTCGTGAACTTGCCCCGGCCGGTATTATTTTCTCGGGCGGACCGAACAGCGTTTACGCGGAAGGTGCGTACCGCTGCGATCCAGAAATCTTTGAACTCGGTATCCCGATCTTTGGGATCTGTTACGGCATGCAGCTGATGACGCATCACTTTGGTGGACGCGTCGAACGTGCGGCCCACCGCGAGTATGGGAAAGCGACGCTGTTCTCGACACCTGAAGCATCTGCCCTTTACACAGGCTTGCCAGTTGAGCACACGGTTTGGATGAGCCACGGTGACCTCGTCATGGAAGCACCTGAAGGGTTCATCGTCGATGGGACGAACCCGTCTTGCCCGGTCGCCTCGATCAAAAACGACGACCTCAAAATGTATGGTGTCCAGTACCATCCGGAAGTACGTCACTCGGAGTACGGCAACGACATCTTGAAAAACTTTATCTATGAAGTGTGTGGTGCCAAAGGCGAGTGGTCGATGGAGAACTTTATCGACATCGAAGTCGAGAAGATCCGCGAGATCGTCGGCGATAAACAAGTCCTCTGCGCCTTGTCTGGCGGTGTCGACTCATCTGTCGTCGCAGCACTCGTCCATCGCGCGATTGGAGACCAGTTGACGTGTATGTTCGTCGACCATGGTTTGCTCCGGAAAAACGAGGCGGATAGCGTCATGAAGACGTTTGCTGACGGATTCAACATGAAAGTCATCAAAATCGACGCGCAAGAACGCTTTATGGCGAAATTAGCCGGCGTCTCTGATCCGGAACAGAAGCGGAAAATTATCGGCAATGAGTTCATTTACGTGTTTGACGAAGAAGCGTCTCAACTCGTCGATATGGACTTCCTTGCCCAAGGGACGCTTTACACGGATATCATCGAGAGCGGTACCGACACGGCGCAGACGATCAAGTCGCACCATAACGTCGGTGGCCTGCCTGAAGATATGAACTTCACGTTGATCGAGCCGCTCAACACGCTATTTAAAGATGAAGTACGGGAACTTGGGACAGAACTCGGTCTTCCTGAATACATCGTTTGGCGTCAGCCGTTCCCGGGACCGGGTCTTGGAATTCGCGTCCTCGGTGAAATCACGGAAGAGAAGCTCGAAATCGTCCGCGAGTCTGATGCGATCCTTCGCGAAGAAGTGAAGAAGGCTGGACTCGAACGTGATATCTGGCAGTACTTCACCGTTCTCACACCGATCCGTTCGGTCGGGGTCATGGGTGACGAGCGGACGTACGACTATGCGGTCGGCGTTCGTGCCGTGACGTCGATTGACGGGATGACATCGGATTGGGCGCGCATCCCTTGGGACGTGCTTGAAAAGATTTCAGTTCGAATCGTCAATGAAGTCAGTCACGTCAACCGTGTCCTGTACGACATCACATCGAAGCCACCAGCGACAATCGAGTGGGAATAAACTTGAGCAGAGGGAACCCCTCTGCTTTTGTCTAATTCCGAACATTTAACGAAAAAATATTAATAAAATCCGTCATTTTGTTGACATTCAATTTTAACGCTGATAAGATAAAAACGTTCTTATTCATATCCGAACAATCAAATTAAATTTTGCCGTATAATATCGGGAATATGGCCCGAGAGTCTCTACGAAATCACCTTAAATGATTTCACTACGGCGAGACATATATAAGGGGACGTCTGTCCCTGTATGTTTCGCGTGGGGTCCTCGGTCATTGATCGGGGACCTTTCTCGTTTTACGGCGAGCCAAGGAGGAAAACCAATGAGCACACAGCTCAAGCAAGAACCGAAACATCAACCGTCAGAAAGCCGGATCGAACGTCACTTCCAGTTGAATGAACTTGGAACGAACGTGAAAACCGAACTCGTCGCAGGATTCACGACATTCCTCGCGATGGCGTACATCTTGTTCGTCAACCCGAACGTGCTCGGGGCTGCTGGGATGGACATGGGTGCCGTCTTCGTGGCAACCGGTCTCGTCGCACTTATTGGATCGGTCACGATGGGGCTATTCGCCAACTACCCGATCGCTATCGCGCCAGGTATGGGGCTTAACGCCTTCTTCGCCTACAGTGTCGTCATCGGGATGGGCATCCCGTGGCAGACGGCGCTCTCGGGTGTTCTCGTCTCAGGATTGTTCTTTATCGTGTTAACACTTTCAGGTATTCGTGAGACGGTCGTCAATGCGATTCCGGCTCCGCTTAAAATGGCGGTCGCCGCTGGTATCGGATTCTTCATCGCCTTCATCGGATTGAAAAACGCCGGTATCGTCGTCGCCAACGAAGCGACGCTCGTCGGTCTCGGTGCACTCGGTACAGGGACGACGCTTCTCTCGGTATTCGGTCTTGTCGTCACAGCGCTTCTCATGGTCCGAAACGTTAAAGGTGGTATCTTCATCGGGATGCTCGCGACAGCAATCGTCGGAATGATCTTCAACCTCGTCCCGACACCGACGGCGATCTCGGATATCGTCTCGATGCCGCCGAGCATGTCTTCAACGTTCGGTCAAGCATTCATCAACTTTGCGGACGTGTTCACGGTACAAATGCTCGTCGTCATCTTGACGTTCTTCTTCATCGACTTCTTCGATACAGCGGGTACGCTCGTTGCGGTCGCTCGTCAAGCGGGCATCATGAAAGACAACAAAGTACCGCGTGCGAGTAAAGCACTCATGGCTGACTCGACAGCTACAGTCGCTGGTGCGATTTTCGGTACGTCGACAGCGACATCTTACGTCGAATCGTCAGCGGGTGTGGCTGCAGGTGGCCGTTCTGGATTGACAGCAGTATTTGCGGGTCTCTTCTTCGGACTAGCACTCTTCTTCTCGCCACTTCTCGCAGTCGTCACGTCGGCAGTCACAGCCCCGGCGCTCATCATCGTCGGTGTATTGATGGCGTCAGCACTTCTCGATATCGATTGGAGAAAGCTTGAGATTGCGATCCCTGCGTTCATGACGATTCTCATGATGCCGCTCACTTCATCGATTGCGACCGGGATTGGGCTCGGGTTCATCCTGTATCCGCTCATGATGATGGCGAAAGGGAAGGCGAAAGAGGTTCATCCGATTGTGTACGGAATGCTCGTCATCTTCCTCGCATACTTCATGTTCTTGCCACACGCTTAAATGGCTAAGGCCGACTCGATTAGGAGTCGGCCTTTTTGTATGCAGTGTTTTCTGGCAGGAACGGATCATACATCGTGAGTGCGTGGTTTTCAGTGATGAACTCATTGCGTAGCAGTGTGCCGTCCTGTGAAATGACTTCTCGGAAAATTTGATTGTGCCGGATTGTCCCGCTCCACCACTCCTTTGTGAAATGGTGGTTTTGTTCGTATATTTTATAACTGACGGCCGGCGGGATGTCGGATCGCCATTCGCCGATAAGTTCATCTCCTTCTATATATAGAAGCAATTGATACGTTTGGGTTGTCTGATTCATAATTTGCAGATCGAGATAATTGTATGAACATGTCGCCCCGCTGCCGAACGGTTGGTCGCGTCTAGAGTCCGGGAATACATCGTAACTGTGCCGATAACGTTCGGTGACGGTGAGTGGGCTGTGCAGTGTGATCCAGTAAATCAAATTCGAAAGTTGACATAGGCCGCCCCCGACACCGGTAGTGACTTTGCCGTAGTGAAGGATCATGCCGTCGACATATCCTTTCCGTTTCGTCGGCCGCCCGATTGATTTCCAGTAAGATAATACTTCACCAGGGTGGACGATCAAGTTGTTAAGTTGCTTGATTGCGATGTTCAGGTTGATCACTTTGTTTCGTTGCATTTCCATATCGACATCACGGAGTCTTCTGTATAAAGGTGTGCGATGGGTGTGGATCAAATGAGGTAACGGCGCTTTACTTTTAGTGGACGCATAGTGCTTCTCGTCCGTCATCCATTCGAGACTTCGTTTGAGCGTATATGCTTGTGTCCCAGCCCAGATACGTAGGGGCGACCTGTGTTTTGGTTGGAGTTGCTGCATGTTGTGGCCACCTTCTGTGAATGAGTATAGGGAACGTATTCGAGTAGCGGAGAGTGATTCCTTCTTTAATGAAAAAGAGAAGAGAAATTTTTCTGAAGTTTTTTTAGAATAATGCTTGCCAGGCAGTTTGGGGGATGATATAGTTATCTCTGTTGCCAACAACGCTTTCGGAAAATGAGAAAAAAGTTGTTGACATGATTTAAAAAGAAATGTTATTATCATTTAGTCGCTAACGGCGACAGACGAACTTTGAAAACTGAACGATGAGGCAAAAAAAGTTTTACAAGTTTTGATTGAAGCGCAAGCTTCGTCATTTTCAAGAGCTATATCAAATTCTTTGGAGAGTTTGATCCTGGCTCAGGACGAACGCTGGCGGCGTGCCTAATACATGCAAGTCGAGCGCAGGAAATCGACGGAACCCTTCGGGGGGAAGTCGACGGAATGA
>NZ_SJUQ01000033.1:0-29516 GCF_004337045.1 Exiguobacterium sp. SH5S4 | reverse complement strand
AGATGATTTTACTCATGGATGCGTTCCCCCGTCTGAATGAATAGGTTCATTATATCGATTCGACCGCACACAAAAAACCCTGAATGAGCACTTTTTATCAAGTGTCTATCATTCAGGGTTCAGTTCAAACAAGAAAGTTTGGCTGTTCATAACTAAAGGTGATGAAAAAGTTCCCCAACAGGTTATCGATTCAATTACAAAAAGGATTGAGAAGAAAGGCGGAAAAGTGATGGGCAGTATTTCGATAACGACAAAATGGGATCCCAAGACGAACATTCCTATTGCGCTTGAGGATGTCCAGAAACCGATCTATGACTGGCTGAAAAGAGGATGCATTTTATAAAATCTGAACGAAATCAAGCTGTGCCAACGTCTGAGCGAGGAAAAACAAAACGAATCGGTGGCTAAGGGAAGCACGACCTGCCAACATAACTGATCACGTGAACGTGGGAAGCAGGTGAGTCCTGAAAACTATCAGGGAATCGGTTCAAATTTTATTAGTTTACATAACATATATTATCAGTAAAAATAAAACTCTGTCTCAATCCTTTAGTATACTTAAAGTAGTGAGACAGAATCTGAAATTATGAGATCGGGATCAAATTCGCGTAAACCGGATCAATGTGACACCTGGTTCCGGTTCGAACTCGGCGCTCGGCTCGAAGCCAAGCTTCGAATACAATCGTTTGGCCGGACCGTTATGTTTGCCGGTATGCACGTAGACAAGTTTGTCCTCGTGTAGACTGAGCACGTGTTCTAACAACGTCGTCGCGAGCCGCGCCCTGAAGTATGTCGGATCGATGCACAGCTTCGTGATCTCGACCGTGTTCTCGGCCGCCTCGATCGTCACAAACCCGATCATCCGCTCCTCGTTGTATAAGCCGTAGCTCAGACCCGGCAAGTTTTGAATGACCTCGACCGTCTCATATCGGGCCGGAATCTCGTCAAATCCGATCAGTTCGGCCTCGACCGCATAGGCGTTCCGTTGAATCTCGAGCATTTGCTCGGCTTGCCGGTAATCCGTCGTCCGAATCTCCCGTAACTCCATCTGTCATACCCCCAAAGATTATCGTGAAAAGCGACGGGCTTGCTTACGCTTAGCTCGTTTCAGTGCCAAATAGAGCCGATGTGTGCCTTCAAGCGCTTTGCCGTGGCCGACGAACGTATGACGCGGCGCCAAGTCAAGCAACCGCTCGGCATGGTCGACCGCGGCCCGCTTGTCCCATGTCGCCAGACCCGGGAGCGGGAACAACGGACGCGTGTCCCCTGCCACTGCGACTCCCCCATGTGATTGGAACGCGTCACCGGCGAACAACAGGCGATGCTGTTCATCGAAATAAGCAATCGAGCCCGGGGTGTGGCCGGCGGCGGCATAGACGCGAAGACCGAACAGCCGCTCACCCGGGTCGAGCAGCTTGTCCGGTAGCGACCGGATCGGCGGCAACGAGCCTCTTATGTTGAGTGGCCGCTCACCTGAGTCCGTCGTTCGGTCCCCTGCTAACAAGCGGGCGTCACGGCGTGAGACGTAAAGCTCGGCGTGTGGATGCGCCTTCAGGATCGTATCGACCCCACCGACGTGGTCCCCGTGGGCGTGGGTGAGCAAAATCGCGAGGAGGGGGCGGTCTTGTGCCTCGATATACGTTAAAATGTCAGCGGCGTTCTGCTTCAACCCGGTATCGATCAAGACGAGGCCGAGCTCTTTCTCGATCAATTGGACGTTGATCGGCAAGACGGGTGAATAGAACGTCAGCTGGTGGACATCTTCAATCCGTGTGACTTTCATAAGACCTCCCCTTTCCTAGTCGAACAGTGTGACCCAATCGTCCTGCCACCGGGCGTCAAAGCACATATGGAGCTGTTCGAGCGTGTTGCGGGCGAGCGACAACGGCGGCAAGGCGTCACGCGAGAAGAAGCCGATCTCGCTCGTCTCATGGCTGACTTGAGCTTCCCCGCCGATCAGCTCACACTCGATGAACAGTTTATAATAATGTTGTGACAACGGCGGGTGCGGGTGACGGTGCATATCGAACAAGGCGACGAGGCGCATCGGGGCGACATCAAAGCCTGCCTCTTCCCCGATTTCCTTGATGATATTGTCTGACGGTGACAGCCCGACCTCACAGAAGCCGCCTGGCAGCGTCCACAGCCCGTCCGACCGCTCACGCACGAGCAGCAACTCGTCGTCTCGGAAGACGACACCGCGTACGTCGAGCTTCGGTGTCGGGTAGCCGTTGACGTGCGTCAGTTCAGTGATCTCATGCAAGGCGAGGTTCGACTGTCGTTCGAACATATCGGTCGCAATCTCCTGGAGCTCGAGATAACGCTCGCGGTCGAACTCGTCCTTCGTGAACGTCAAGCCCGCTTGCGACAGTGCTTGTAGCCGTTTGGCCCAAGTGAGCCAGTCTGACATAGAAATCCCTCCATCGTTTGTCCTGCTTATCCCATTCGCCATCGGGCTTGATTGTTCCTTTTCATAATACCCGCTCCCGCAAGAAAGTATTTGTCGCGCCAGTCTGGAGTTTACGACACCCGGCTCACGGATGTTTGGTCGATCGGGCAGATGTATGACCATATCATCGTCGTCGCCCATGAGTATCTAGACGAGATGGAAGCATGTCTGACGAATGCTGAGCACCAACCGCTCGGGAAGACCGAGTTTGGGTAGCTGTTGTTTAGCGACGGTGGATTCCCCCCTATTAAAATCAAACTACCGGACGAAATGAACGCCCCGCCCGACAATACCGATAGCCGTGAAGCTTTGAAACGCCGTCTTGACGACCTCATCACACGGTTGAAGAAGTGTGCGCCGATGATTCACGCGGCCGACCCGAACTGTAAAGCGCTACATGGCGGCTTCGGCTGGTTGAACGCGCAAGAGTGGTACACGCTCATCGAGATGCACACCAGACACCATTTGCTTCAACAGACGGACTTGGAACGGTATCTTAGAGCGTTCCATGACTGACAAAGACGAATAGAGACAAAAAAAGCCTGCACACATGACATATACTGTCGCGTGTGCAGGCTTTTGCTGAATCAATCGAGATAGACGTCCTCGATGTCACCGAACGTCTCCTCGTCGAAGACGAATGAGCCGTTGGCGTAGCGGTCGAGCAGTGTCAGTTGTTTCGCGTTGACCGTCTTCGCGGTCTCTTTGCCGACGATGTGGATCGTCTCATCCCCATGCACCGGCAGCACGCGGCGGATCTGGTGCGGTTTTGATTTGACCTCACGGATGAGCATCGTGCCACGCAAGTTGCGGTTCGTGCAGTCGAATTGGTCCTCGAGCTTCATCTTCTTGACCGCTCCGCGTTGCGTCACGAGGACGAACAGAGGCGGTGTGAAGAAGGCGAACGCGTCGGCGACGACGTCACCGTCTTTCAAGTTCATCGCTTTGACACCGGCGGCACGCTGTCCGACGACCGGGACGTCGTCTTCTTTGAACCAAAGCCCGTATCCACGCTCAGAGACGAGGAAGAGTTGGCCTGGACCGTCACTGATGCCGGCGAAGACGACCTCGTCGTCCCCTTTCAGTTTCAGCGCCATGAGCGCCTTCGACTTGCGCTGGGCGTCATAGTCACGGAGCGGTGTCCGTTTGACCATGCCGTCTTTCGTGACGAACAGGCAGTGCGCGTCCGTCTCGAACGTCGAGACGACGTCGGCCGAGACGACTTGCTCGCCTTCGATCGGCACGAGGTTGGCCACGTGTTGGCCCGCGTCTTTCCATTTCGTCTCCGGGATCTGGTGGACCGGGATGAGCAGGTAGCTGCCTTTGTTCGTCCAGACGAGCAAGTGGTCGGTCGTCATCGCCTGTGTGAGGAGGACGGACCGGTCTTTTTGTTTCATCTCCGGCATATCCTCGCTCGAGGCGCCGTATGAGCGCATCGACGAACGTTTCACGTAGCCGTCGCGGCTGACGAACACCATCGTCTCTTCGACGGCGATCATGACCTCGGTCTTCAGTTTCAATTCTTCGACTTCGGCCTCGATGACCGAACGCCGCTCATCACCGAACTCGTCGCGGAGCGCCGTCAACTCTTTTGAGATGAGTTTCCGCTTCGTCGCGTCGACGTTCAAGATGTTGGCGAGGCGCGCGATCTCTTTTTGCAACACTTTCGCTTCTTTTTGGAGCTCGACGATGTCTGTGTTCGTCAAACGATACAATTGAAGCATGACGACCGCTTCGGCTTGACGGTCCGTGAACGAGAAGCGATCCATGAGCTTCTGCTTCGCCTCGGACTTGTCCTTGGCCGAACGGATCAGTTCGAGCGTCTCGTCAAGCACTGAGATGGCTTGTTCGAGCGCGTCGACGATCTCGGCGCGTTTCTTCGCCTGTTCGAGCTCGAACGTCGTCCGGCGGGTGACGACTTCCTCGACGTGTTTCAAATACGCATCGATGATCGGTAACAGACCGAGCTGTTTCGGTGTCCGCTGCACGATCGCGACCATGTTGTAGTTATAGGCGAGCTGCAGGTCGGTATGCTTCAAGAAGAAGTGGAGCACACCTTCCGCGTCCGCTTCTTTCTTCAATTCGATGACGACGCGGACCCCGGTCCGGTCGGTCTCGTCACGGACTTCGGCGACGCCTTCGACTTTCTTGTCGAGACGGAGCTCTTCCATCTTCTTGACGAGGTTGGCCTTGTTCACCTCATACGGGAGCTCGGTGATCGTGATCTGTTCACGGCCGGCCTTGAGTGGCTCGATGACCGATTTGGCGCGGATGATGATCTTGCCTTTACCGGTCTCGAACGCTTTCAAGATGCCGTCTTTGCCCATGACCGTGCCACCGGACGGGAAGTCGGGACCTTGCATGTAACGGAAGGCGTCATTCGGTGTCTCGACTTCGCCGGCGAGTCGGGCGATGGCGAGATTGAGCACCTCGGTCAAGTTGTGCGGTGGGATCTCGGTCGCATACCCCGCCGAGATCCCGGTCGTCCCGTTCATAAGCAGGTTCGGCAGGAGTGACGGCAACACGAGCGGTTCCTCGGTCGAATCGTCAAAGTTCGGCGTATAGTCGACCGTGTTCTTCGCGATCGACGTCAGCATGACACCGGCGATCTTCGACAGCCGTGCCTCGGTATACCGCATCGCGGCAGCCGAGTCGCCGTCCATCGAGCCGTTGTTCCCGTGCATATCGATGAGCGGGTAGCGGAGCTTCCAGTCTTGCGACAGACGCACCATCGCCTCATAGACAGAAGAGTCACCGTGCGGGTGGTAGTTCCCGATGACATTCCCGACCGTCTTGGCCGATTTCCGGTACGCCTTGTCGTTCGTGTTGCCTTCATGGTGCATCGCATACAAGATCCGGCGCTGTACGGGCTTGAGCCCGTCGCGCGCGTCCGGGAGCGCCCGGTCTTGAATGATATATTTCGAGTAACGCCCGAAACGGTCTCCGACGACCTGTTCGAGCGACAAGTTTAAAATGTGTTGAATCGTCGACATCGTTACATCACTTCCTCAATCGCTTTAGTCACATGTTCATTGGCGATGATCGAATCATCTTCTTGGAGCCCGAAGGCGACGTTCTCCTCGATCCATTCGCGGCGGTGGGCAACGTTGTCCCCCATGAGCACCGAGACGCGCTTGTCGGCGACGGCAGCGTCATCGATCGTCACGCGGATGAGTGTCCGTGTGTCCGGGTTCATCGTCGTCTCCCACAGTTGATCGGCGTTCATCTCACCGAGACCTTTGTAGCGCTGGATGATATAGCCTTTTTTGTACACTTTGACGAGTTTCTCGAGCGCTTCCTCGTCCCAGGCGTATTCGAACTGCTCCGACTTGCCTTTCCCTTTCGAGATGCGATAGAGCGGCGGCAAGGCGACGAACACTTTGCCCGCCTCGACGAGCGGTCGCATGTAACGGAAGAAGAACGTCAGCAAGAGCACTTGGATATGGGCCCCGTCCGTATCGGCATCGGTCATGATGATGACTTTGTCGAAGTTGCAGTCACTGAGATCGAAATCGTGTCCGACCCCGGCGCCGATCGCGTGGATGATCGTGTTGATCTCCTCATTTTTCATGATGTCATTGAGTTTCGACTTCTCCGAGTTGATGACCTTCCCGCGGAGCGGCAAGATCGCCTGGATCGTCCGGTCACGGCCTTGTTTGGCCGAACCGCCGGCCGAGTCCCCCTCGACGAGGAACAGCTCGTTCTTGGCGGCGTTTTTTGATGTCGCCGGCGTCAGTTTCCCGTTCAAGATGCTCGAACGTTTCTTTTTCTTGCCGTTACGCGCCTCTTCACGCGCTTTCCGGGCCGCTTCACGGGCCTGGGCCGCGCGGATCGCTTTCTTGATGAGCATCGTCGCCATCTGCGGGTTCTCCTCGAGGAAAATCGTCAGCTGCTTGGCCATGACGGCGTCTGCGCTGGCACGGGCTTCAGGCGAGCCGAGTTTCGACTTCGTCTGTCCCTCGAACTGGAGGAACTCCTCCGGGATCCGGACCGAGACGATGAGCGTCAACCCTTCACGGACGTCGCCACCGTCGAGGTTCTTGTCTTTTTCTTTCAACAAGCCGTTTTTGCGGGCGTACTCGTTCATGATCCGGGTCATCGCCGTCTTGGCGCCGACTTCATGCGTCCCGCCGTCCCGGGTGCGGACGTTGTTGACGAACGACAACACGTTCTCCGAGTAGGCGTCCGTGAACTGGAAGGCGAGTTCGAGCTCGATGTCGTTCTCGGTCCCTTCGAAGTAGACGGTCGGGTGGAGCGTCGCTTTGTCGTCATTCAAATAGTGGACGAACTCGGCGATCCCGTTCTCGTAATGGAACGTCTCTTGCTTGTCCGAGCGTTCGTCGGTCAACGTGATCGTCAACCCTTTCAATAGGAAAGCCGACTCTCGGAGCCGTTCGGCGAGCGTGTCGTAGTTATACGTCGTCGTCGAGAAGATGCTTGTATCCGGCTTGAAGTAGACGCTCGTCCCGGTCTGGCGGGCTTTCCCCGTCTCGAGGAGCGTCGTCTGTGGCACACCGCCGTCAGCGAACGTCTGCTCGAACACCTTGCCGTCGCGATAGATCGTGACGAGCAGCTTGCTCGAGAGCGCGTTGACGACCGAGGCGCCGACCCCGTGCAGTCCGCCTGACGTCTTGTAGCCGCCTTGGCCGAACTTTCCGCCGGCATGGAGGACCGTGAAGATGACCTCCGGCGTCGGTTTTCCCGAGGCGTGCATCCCGGTCGGCATACCACGTCCGTGGTCACGGACCGTGATGGCATCGTCTTTATGGATCGTCACATCGATCTGGTCACCGAACCCGCCGAGCGCCTCGTCGATCGCGTTGTCGACGATCTCGTAGACGAGATGGTGCAGCCCGCGATGGTCGGTCGAGCCGATATACATCCCTGGTCGTTTCCGAACGGCAGCGAGCCCTTCGAGCACTTGGATGGCGTCTTCATTATAATTAAATAGTTTTGTTGACATGTCAGTCACCTCATATTCGAACACATGTTCGTTTTTCATACCTAATTGTATAGCTGTTTCGGGATTCTGGCAAGCCTTCCTCTCCGCGCCGTCGACGCGTGAAAAAAAGTAGACCTGCCGCAGGGGCAGGTCTCAGCCGAGGAGTCGAGCATGCTCGACGTAAATACACCGGTTCTCGATGTAGTCAAGTCCGGCAGCATGAACGATTCGTTCGGCGTCCTTGCTCGACAGACCGAGCTGGTTAAAGACGAGTCCGACATCCCCATGACGGACCGCGTCCTCGGCAACGCCGGCCAAATATTCGTTCCGGCGAAACACGTCGACGATATCGATTCGTCCCGGGATGCTCTCGACCGTCGGATACACCTTGCGGCCGTTCCACGTCTCGAGCGTCGGATTGACAGGGATGACCGTATACCCTTGCAGGAGCAAATACTCCGCAATCTGGTTGGCGGTCTTGTTCGGGTTCGATGACACACCGACGACAGCGATCGTCTTCGCTTCAGCGAGATGTTGTTTCAAACGTTGGTCGTCCATCCTGAAATCCCCCTTTTGTTTACGTTCTCAGTGTAACGTTACCTCGTTCCCCGTTTCAAGCTTTATTTTCGCTTAACGGATGAACGGCTGTCGAAACAAAAGTTTATATCCCTCATAGTGGTTTACATAATAATATATTGTCACCCTGTTGATTCGCTTTTAAATCGAACGATGCCACCATGTCTGTTTTAACGAATCAAATGACGCTTCTATAAACCTTGCGTGAAATATCTATTTCACGCAATTATAACGTCCTGAAATCAACGTTTACAGAGAGTGGATTGACTTGATTCATGAACAGGCGTAGGCAAATCCTTACCGTTTCGGTATACTGGAACGAGGAGGTGTTCACGTGGGGACTGCCTATGAGGAACGTCGCGGTACACTGTATAATTACCGCATCACTTTTTACGGGAACGCGCTCGCATGGCTCATCCATGTCGTGTTCCTGATCACATTTTGGCGGCTCGACGTCATGGTGCTCGCCTGGTCGAACGTGTTCAGCGTTCTTTATTACACGCTCTCATTCTATTTCGTACATAAACGGTACTACCGGATATTCTTTACCGGACTGTTCGTCGAAGTCGTCTATAACGCCATCATCTCGACGATCGTCCTCGGGTGGGGCGCGAACGTCCATTACTTTATCATCATGGTGGCGTACGGGGTGTTCTTCATGCCGAACGTCAGTCGCTTGGTCCGCATCATGTCGACCGGACTCGCGATGGCGATCTACAGCTTCCTCTACTTGAACGTCACGGTCGGGACACAGCCGCTCGCCCCCATGATCGAGCAAGTGATCGGGCTGACTTGTCTGCTGTCGACGATCGCACTCATCGCCGGGCTGACGTTCGTGTTCGAGAACTCGGTCGTCGAGGTGACGACCGAGTTAGAACGGTCGAACGAACGATTGAACGTCCTCGCTTCACGGGACGGATTGACCGGGCTATATAACCGGATGACCGGCTATCAACGAATCGAGCAAGCCGTCATGGAAGCCGTCGCAGACGGCCGCCCATATGCCGTCGCACTCGCCGATATTGACCACTTCAAAGCGTTCAACGAGCGCCACGGCCATGATTGTGGCGACCTCGTCCTCAAACAAGTCGCCGCCGCCCTCGAGCGGACCGACGGGATCTGTGTCCGTTGGGGCGGAGAAGAGTTCTTGCTGTTTTTGAGCAATCAGACAGCAGATGAGGTCGCACAGACGCTCGACTGCCTCCGGGAACGGATCAAGACGACCGAGACGATCTATGACGGGCGTCGCCTCAGCGTCACGATGACGTTCGGCGTCTCGTGCCGCGACGGATTAGAGGCCGTCGACACACTCGTCAAAGAAGCAGACGACCGCCTCCGGGCTGGGAAACAGGCCGGCAAGGACCGGATCGTCACATCGATCAGTTAACAAAAGGAGAGATTTTGTGAGTATATTCCGCCAGCTCGGGCAAGCGCCGGCACGTGTCACGACGCAGCGTTTCAAGCTGAACGGATACGAGCGCATGCCCGGCTTCATCCAACGTTTCTTGAACCATTTGGCCGCGAAACACTATTCAGAACAGACCGCCCAGCGGTACTTATACGATTTCTTCGACTTCTTCCGGTGGGTCGAGGCCGCGAGCGCATCCGAGGTCGACCCAACCACGGTCGACCTCGCCTCGTTCGTCGAACTCGATTATGCGGGCGCGGATGCCTACGCGTCCTATCTCGCGCTCGAGCTCGACAACGCCCCGAGCGTCATCAACCGAAAGTTGTCGACGATGCAGTCGTTGTTCAACTTCTTGATCGAGTCCGGGATCGCGTCACACAACCCATTCCAAGCGGTCGAGCGTCCAAAGCGCGCCAAACGGAACCCGGTCTATTTGACGGAACATGAGTGGCTCGACTTCTCGACGCTCGTCCGCAGCAACGTCGGCATGTCCGACCGCGAGGCGAGCTGGTACGAACGGAACCGCGACCGTGATTTTCTGATCATCCAGCTGCTCGGACTGACCGGGATGCGCGTCTCCGAACTCGTCGGGCTCGACTGGAGCGACATCGACCTCGCGACCGGGACGATCCGTGTCATCGGGAAGGGGAACAAAGAGCGGGTCATCCCGCTCGCCTCCCCGCTCGAGCCGTTGCTGCTTGACCATCGTCAAGACGGGACCGGGCCGCTGTTCCGTTCCGAGAAAGGAAGACGCATCTCGGTCAGGACGGTGCAACACCTGCTCAAAGGACATATCGACCGGTTGAAACCGTACCTCTCGTTCTTGACCCACAAGCAGGTCACGCCCCACAAACTTCGCCACACGTTCGCTTCCCGGTTGGCGATGAGCGGGGTCGACGTCTTGACGATCCAACAACTGCTCGGTCACGAGTCGGTGGCGACGACGCAAGTCTATGCCCATATCGGTGACGAGAAGAAAAAACAAGCGCTATCTGGTTTACGATAATATGTTATGTAAACCATACTATAAAAGCACGGCCCTCTACGAATCGAGGGCCGTGCTTTTATAGTTGTTTCGTCGACAAGATGACGATCGTCTCGTCGAGTACCGTATAATAAGCGTCTTCGAACGCCTGTCGCTCGTTCGCCTCCAAGTTGAAGATGCTGACCCCGCCGTTGCGCCCATCGGCCGATTCGTGGATGAAGTAGTTCGCGTCGAGCACCCGTTCGAACGGTGCCGTGTCCAAAAATCTCGCCCCGGTCGTCGCATCGATCAACTCCGTATGCTCCCTCGATTCTTCGACCTTGATGAAGATGGTCGAACTGACGTCGTCATACGTGAAATCGATTGGTTCATAGGCACCCCAGTCGACGACGGCGAGCTCGTGCAGGACGTCCGGTGCCGCCAGTTCGTACACCGTCTCTTCATTGGCTGCGTCGATGAACGCCGCAAACCGGAGTTTTTTGTCACGCTCCCCGAGATACTGGACCGTGTCCCCCTCCCCTTGCAACCGGATCAAATCATCGAACGGGATCTCGTCCGCTTTCGACCAAACGGCCTCGACCGCCTCGTCGAGCGGACAGATGAGAATCGCTTCGGAATGGTCGATCGGGTCATCGGGTGAGATGCGTCCCGATTCGAGCGCGTCATAGTAATCAAACTCGTCCAACCGTGCGTTACATACGATGTAAGACACACCTTCGAGCTCTGTCGTGAACAAATACAGTTCACGGAAGCGCCCGGCATGGCCGACGAGCCGCTCGTCACGGATACGTTCTTCGCGGGACGTCTCGGCGTCGAACAGCCACGCCTCGTCCGTCGCCTCGAAACTCGTCAAAAAGAGGAAGTAACGGTCGGCGAGCACCCAATATAACGTGCTGTTGCCCCGTTTCTCGAACGTCGTCAGCACTTCTTCATCACCTGTACGATAGTCGAACGCGATCAGTTCCGTGCTCACGACCCCGGTCCGGTCCGGGGTCTCGTTCAAAAAGTAGACACGGTCGGCGCTGATGAACAGTTTTGATATGCCATAGTCTTCGAAGACGCGGCGATTGATTTGCGTGATGGTGCCATCCGCTTCATCGTACCGAAAGATGGAAAAGCTCGTCTCCCCCGTCTTCTCACGGTAGTACACGGACGACTCGGTGACGGCGATCAAGTCTTCGTGGCTGATTGACATGGCGCGTGCATCGACGATTCTCATAGAGCACCTCTTTCATAAGTGGATTCGATCGGTTCGACGGTGACGATACCGGGAGGACGTTTCGGGAACGAGATCCGAAGATGGGCGTACTCGATGATCGACTGGTGAGAGTCTGCCTTCTCGACCCAGCGGATCCGTTGCTGGTTCGCAAGCGCGTGGCCGATCTTCTCTTCGATTTGAAACTTGGAGATGCCGCGATAAGCGACTTCTTGAATATAGGTCGACTCATCGGACTCGAACTGCTGCCACACTCCCATGACGAGCTGTCCGAGGGCCGAGACCCGGTTCTCGGGCAAACGGACCGTGCGCAACGTCTGCTCGACTTCTTTCAGACAAACGACCGGGTCGTCGGCGACCGCGAACAGCCGCTTCGCCGAGTTGTTCATGACCCGGTAACGGCGCTTCCCGCTCTCGAGCCGAAGCACTTGGGCGTACGGTTCGACCGGTACGCCGTGGAAGAACGTGTCCGTCCCGCCCCAGGCGAACCCGAACGACGGGTCGAACTTCCGGATCGTTCGCATGAACGCGAGCATGAAGTCTTCGACTTCCCTGCGCTCGAGCCGGAGCCATTCGGCGAGCGCCAACGGTCCGTGCTGTTTCGAGATCCGGTCGACCGGGAAGAACAGGTCCCCTTCGGCGAGACGGTGGGGGCGCAGTTCGACCCCGTCGGCCCGGTAGTCGGTCGCTTGACGGCCGCTGCGCCCCGCGTAGATGATCCACTCGTCGTCCGTGCTCTCGATGGCGTACGCCTGATGCGCCCAAGGCGGTGTCGCGTATAGCGCCGGGAACTCCTCATACGTCTCGAGATGCAAGTACGAGCGGTCGTTCCAGATTTGGGCGAGCAATCGGACGATCTCCCCCGTATCCGAGTCTTTCGGGGCGATATAGTTGCCGGTGTTCCCGATATAGGTCAAGATGTGGAGGTCGTAGGCGTGGTAGAGGTGCCGGACGATCCGTTCGAACACCGCTGCGATCATCCGCTCGAACAACGGGTGGTCCTCGCTCCGGTCGACCGTCGTCGCATCGACGGTACACATGAGCCAGCCCATGCGCACATACAGCCGGATACGGAGCGGATAAGAGATCAACGGCGACGAGGACGCGTGGATCTCCGTCATTCCAATGTTGGCCATATTCTCAACCTCTAGCGTAAACCCGCTACGCCTCAGCTGCTCCTCCATCTTCTTCTTCCAATTGATCGTCTCCATCTGCCTCACTCGCTTTCTGTCGCCACGTCATCTTGACTGACTCGTTCTGAAATTTTTCCCGTTTCTCGTTTCATACAAACGCTTTTCCGTCGGAATGGGTCTTGATCCGTCCGAGCGCCTCGTCAACGATCGTCCGGGATGTACCGAAATTGAGACGCTCGAACGTCGACGCCGATGCCCCGAACGGAACACCCGGTGACAAGAAGACCCGCACTTCCTCGTGGAGCCATTTCTTCCGAGATTCGGGCTCAAGGCCGAGCGCGGCGCAATCGATCCATAACAAGTAACTCGCCTCCGGCATGAAGCACGTCAGCCGGGGTAACTCGGCATTCAGGCGCTCGACGACATAGGTGGCTTGTTCCTCGAGCTCGGCCGTCAGCTGGTCAAGCCATCGTTCCGCCCGGACGTCTGTGTAGGCGGCGATGATGGCCGTATTGGCGAACGGTGTCGGTAGGACGTGGTGTTTGTTTTGGACTTGGATGATCCGTTTGCGCCAGGCGTCATCCGGACAGATGATGTACGACGCGAACAAACCGGCGATGTTGAACGCCTTCGACGGGGCGCTCACCGTGATGACCCGGTCGTCGAGTCGGTTGATCGCCGTATGGTGCTGCGACGGATACGTCAGATCGGCATGGATCTCGTCTGCGACGATGATGACGTCGTACGTTCTCGCCAACTCGACGACGCGCGCGAGCTCGGACTCTGTCCAGACGCGACCGACCGGATTATGCGGTGAACAGAGCAAAAACAGTTTCGCCTGTCGCATTGCGTGTTCGAGGGCGTCAAAATCCATCTCATACTTGCCATCGACTTGTTTGAGCGGGGCGTCACGCACAACGCGTTTCAACCCGGTCACGAGTTCATGGAATGGTGGATAGACCGGTGATTGGATGACGATCCCGTCCCCTTCCTTCGTCAACGCCTCGACGATGTGGGTCAGTCCGGGCACGACCCCGCTCGAGAACAATACATGTTCGGGGGTGACGACGAGTCCGTGTCTCCGCCCGTACCAAGAGCTGACGGCTTCCTGGGCTTCTTTCGCGAACATCGTATAGCCGAACTCTCCTGTCGCCGCACGCGCCGCGAGCGCTTCCGAGATCGAAGGTGCCGTGCGGATATCGATATCGGCCACCCAGAGCGGCAGTACGTCAGACTTCACATGGAACCAGCGCTCGAGGCCGTCCCATTTCACCGAGTCGGTGCCGACCCGGTCAAGCGGTTGATGTAAGATTGATTTCATAGTGATCCCTCCTGTCCCTACTGTAACAAAAATTGAAGCCACTGGTCGTCAAAAGCGTGGCGGATTTTCGAGACGTCGGCTATAATCGACCGAGAACAGTGTTTGGAGGTGACAATGATGAGCGTAAGTATCATCCGCCATAAACGGCGAAAGAAAGCGGCTTTCTACATAACGGCCGAAGGGATCGAGCTCCGCATCCCGGCCCGGTTGTCGAACCGGGTCGTCGAGACGATCTTAAGCGAGCATGCGGACTGGATAAACGACCGGCTCGCGGCATTACCTAAAACCCCGTCGTTGCCGAACGACCGGCTCCGTTATCGAGGTGAGACCGTGCCGCTCGTGCGCACGAACGCCGTTGACGCCTTCGACTACGACGGGACAGCTTTCCGGTGCCCGGACCGGTGGGACGAGTCCAGGATAGGGGCCGCATACGAGGCGTGGCTCCGCGACGAGGCGCTCACTTATGTCACCAAGCGAGCACCTTACTATGAACGTCTGCTCGGGGTGAGCGCTGCGAAAGTCCGCATCGGCCATCAAAAGACGCGCTGGGGCTCGTGCAGCTCGCGCGGAACGATCTCGATCAACGTCCGGCTCATGCTCGCGCCGATCGAAGTGATGGATTATGTCATCGCCCACGAATGGACACATCTCGTCCATTTCGACCACTCCAAATCGTTTTGGTCGACTTTATCCTCTGTTTATCCGGACGTCGATGGGGTGATGGCGTGGTTGAGACAACACGGTCATACGCTCATCGTCAAAAAAACCAATTGAGTGGACTCGCCACCGACGACGGTGGCGGTTCCTTCAATTGGTTTTTTCGTCAGATCGCCGAAGTGAACTGTTCGGCCGTCCCGTTCAATGACTGGGCCGACTGCTCGATCTTCCCGAAGCGTTCGAGCGTCGCTTCCATGATGTTGACACTCGCATGAATGTCTTCGTTCGATCGTGAGACGCCGTCGACAATCGAGGCGAGCTCTTTGTTCATCCCCTCGGTGTTGGCCCGGACCTCGATGACGGCGCGCTCGACGAGACGAGACAAGTTACGAACCTCGGTCGCGACGACGTTGAAGCCGAGGCCGTGTTCACCTGCCCGTGCCGCCTCGATGGCGGCGTTCAGTGACAACAGGTTCGTCTGGGCCGCGATCTCTTTGATCGTACTGGCGATTTTCGTGATCTCTGCCGCTTGGTCTTGAAGGTTGCCGAGCGTCTTCAAGTTTACCGATGCGTCCGACTCGAGCCGCTCAATCGTCCGCTTCAAATGTAGGCTCTCCTCCATGCCACGGCGGGCCCGGTCATCAAGATTCTCGGCCATATCACGGAACGTGCGGGCGTATCGTTCGATCGTCTGTTGCCGCTCGGTGATGTCCGAGGCGATCTTGACGACACCGATGACGTCATCCCCCTCATAGATTGGCATATACGTCGCCTCGAGCCAAATCGAGTCGCCCCGGGCGTCGATGCGTTCGATCTTGTCGGCCGAGCTGAACCCGTCGAACAACTTGTTCCAAAACGCTTGATAGTCCGTACTGTTGACGAAGTTCGGCGTACAGAACAGATGGTGCTGCATCCCGACCATCTCATCGCGTTTGTATTTCATCGCCTTGGCGAAGGCGTCGTTCACATCGACGACACGGCGCTGGCGGTCAAATCGAATCATCGCCATGTTCGCTTCGATGGCGCGAAGCACGTCTGGTGACGATAGGCTGACATCTCTCGTTTCAATCATTCCGATAATTCCCACCTTTATAATTTGAGTTATTTCAGGACATTTTTCCTTTGTTAGTACAATCGAATTCAAGTGTAACTTGTGATAAAAGTCCTGACTAGCGCCGTTTTTAACAGTAAGTCAATATCTTGAGTTTGAAGTATTTACCAACTTCATCACAGGTCATCAGACAATGAATCGCAAAAAAAGAACTCCTCGTTTACAGGAGTCCCATTCGACCTTTTCGTGAAACTGACGGTGCTAATCTTGTAAAAAGATTTGCTTCTACGTAGTTGTCGATTCTTCGGTCAGTTGCGCGCGATTGGCGGATTCATCGACACCGCCAATCGTCGCTGCAGCCGAAGTCTCATCAAACCAAACGTTCTGCTTACTCCACGGCACTGGGAAAAAGTTCATGGAATATTTTCGCACCTTCACTCGACAACTTGAACTGTTCGTCCGTGTTCATATCTTTCACGAAGACATCAACTTTCTGCGAACGTTTGTGGTAACTCAACTCGAACTGTTGACCACGATTTCCTTTCAGCAGCGTCAAATACATGTACTCGCCTGCTTCCCCACTTTTGGTCGAAGGTGTCCCCGTCTCGAGCGCCTCGGTCAATCGTTCATAGCCTTGCCCCTCGATGCTGACTGCGTCCGGATAGTAAAACGGGACACTGGGATGGTACGGGTATTTATGGACATAACCGATCGAGACGGCATCGGTATCGGTCGGCTCCGTGATGAATGGATTCGGTTTGAATCGAATCGAGATCGTCTTCGTCATCTTTTGACCGTTTGACTCGTAGGTTAATTCGTATAACGGAAACGGTTCGAGCGGTTCGAGCGTACCGCCTTCAAGAAGCGTCCGGACATTTAAGTTGTCGACTCCGACCAGTAATTCGCCATCGTTCAACGAATGCTGGCCATAGTGAATCCCGTCACTCGACATTAACATGTATGGCGTCTTCGTCTTCGTGCCATATCCTAACGCAACATGAGTGTCCTCCCTGACCACGTAAGGAGCAAAATCTAAATACGGTGTGAAGACCCCGTCGTCCCCGATTCCAAACTCGATGGACCCGTTGAAACCGGGCGAGATCGTATAAAGACTGTTCATGAACGGTCGAATGGTGAGGTCTTGCCTGTAAGAATGAATCGCTTCTTCCCGTGATAACCTTTCCCGAATTTCTTCTGTCCCGCTTACTACGCTAGGTAGCAACGAGATCTCGCGTGCGGTCTCGTCTTTCAAAAACTCCGGTCTTTCCTCCAGCTTGACCGCCCGATATCCCTCGACATGGTCCGACTTACACAGCGCGTAAACGGCATCACCTTCGACGAACGATGCCTCATTGAAGGCGTATGTTTCAGTATCGGGCTCAGTGAACGGCATTCGGCTTGCAAACGTCACGCCAAGCAAGGATAGATGGTCCTCCTCGATATCGTTGAGTAACTCGCCTTGTTCACAATAGGTCAACATGTCCTTGGCCTTGATTGCCTGCACTTCAAGGTCATGTGTGATGTGCTCTGCCGTCCAATGGGCCTCGACAACATCATATCGGACTACTTCTTGGTCCCGGGCGCACCCTGCGGCCAAAACGAATAGCGATAGACCGATTCCTAATCCGAACTTTTTCATCAGTTCACCTCAATTCTTCGGTGTCTTCTTCAAGTCGGGGAAGTAGGACAAGAACGTCTCCGCCCCTTCGCTCGTCAGTTTGTACGTTTCGCCGGTCAGTTTATCCGTCAAGAAGATGTCTATCTTTTTTGAGCGCTGTTTATACGTCACTTCAAACTCTTGGCCTTTCAGCCCATCGAGAATCGTCAACTGATGATACTCGCCCGCATCCCCACTGCGATTGACCGATTCTGCCGCGTCTATGGTGTCGATCAAGTCGGTCATGTCGGTCCCGGCCGCCTTGAGGACATCCGGATAAGCAAGAGGCTGTTCATGGCTGAACGGTTTCTTATGTAAATAGACGAACGGTTCATCAGATTGCCACATAGACTGCATGTCGGTATGCTCCTGCTGAAGATCACGTTCTTCTTCCGTGATGAACGTCTCTTCCCGATACGTGATCGTCACCGTGTCGGTGATCGGCGCTCCGTCTTTCATGTACGTGAACGTAAAGATCGGGTAGCTCTTGCCGGACTCAAGTACTTGTTCGGTGAGCGGAATCCGTTCAATTTTTAATGATTCATATCTCGGGGCCGCCTCGGTCGCGTCAAACGTGACTTCAATCGGTTGAGACGAGAAAGAACCGTTCTGATGCCCCATCAACACGTACGGAAGCTTCTCTTCTGGACTGAAGGCCATCATCATTTGGACGTCACCCATCGACGACGTCGCCGGTTCGAACGTATTGATCGGGAACAGCGTCGGCCAACCTTCGACAGCGATCTCCATCTCCCCATACAGCGCCTGTGAGAAGCTGAATAACGAATCTGGAAACAATTCAAGTTCATGGTCATATCCGCTCTTTACCTCTGATTGAAGGAACATCGCTCCGTCCGAGGCTTTCGTCTGTAACACGGCAGGAGCACGGCCGATCGAAGTTCCTGTCGACGCGCTTATCTCTTCTGGGAAAGACGGAATCACTTCCGCTTGGAGACGATGAGAGACCATATCGCGGCAAATTGCATAAGATTTATCCCCTTTGACGTATGTCACACTTTTGAACATGTAATCTTCCCCTGAGTTCGTCAAAGGGGGCCGGCTCGCCACGACCGTGTCGAAGACCGTTAACTCCCCGTCTAGCGACGTCGTCAAGTCACCCGTGCACGCCGCTAACGTCTCATCGATATCGGTGACCGGCTCTGCCTCAAGCGAATATTTATTCACGGTCCAATGGTGATCGATATAATCCAATTTCAACGCGCTCGTCTCGTCTTTTCCGCATCCGGAAAGTAAAACCGCGCTCAACAGCATCCATTTGACAGATTGTTTCAACGTTTCCGCCCCTCGTCTTCTTGATGACCCAATTTTACCATTATCTTACTTATTAAAGAACATAAAAAAACCCGTCCACTTACTTGGACGGGTTCGACGCTTCGATTAGATGCTGTTATCGATGGCGCGTGTCAGTCTCGTCTCGACATCCAGTGCGATGGACTGGAGCGACTCGTCCTCGATCAATTCGATCAGTTTCGTCGGTTTCGGCATCCCGACGTGGGTCGCCCCGTCTTTTGTGAAGACGGCGAGCTTGCAGGGCAGGAAGTAGCCACCCTCCCGGTGCGCCGTGATGACTTTCTTGGCCTCTTTCGGGTTGCACACTTCGAGGATATGATAGTCCCCGTCGATGGCTTCCCCTTTCTCTTTGAGCGTATCACTCAAGTCGAAATCCCACAGCACGCCGAACGCTTCGTCCTTGAGCGTCGCTTTCAACTTCTCGACCACTGCTTCGACCGACTGATCCGTCTTCACCGTATAATCAAACATATAAGCCCCTCCTTGTTTGTTGTCTCTCTCGTCATGTACCCGAACTAGTCTGAAACAAATCGTATCGTCGTTTTGAAAAAGTATATGTGATTTGAAACATATTCCGCGTTCGACTCGTAGTAATGAGAGAAAATAAAAGAGTCCATACTTACGCAAAGGAGAAGTGGTTGTCGTGACGGTCACCGTATTCACGCATACAAGCTGCAGTTCTTCCCGCAAGACGCTCGATTGGTTACGCGAACAGAATATCCCGTTCATCGAGAAGAAATTGACCGACCAAGGAATGTCGTTCACCGAGTTCAAGGAGATGCTCCGGCTCACCGAAAACGGGACGACCGATCTCTTGTCTGTCCAAAAAAGTGTCTACAAACAAGCGGCCGACCAGCTCGACGAGATGTCGCTCCGCGAACTGTACAGTTTTGTCGCGACGCATCCACAGATCTTGAAGAGTCCGATCGTCGTCGATGACAACCGGATCCAGATCGGGTTCAGCGAGAAAGAAATCCGGACGTTCATCCCGCGGCATAACCGGATCGCCGACTTGAAACGACTATTAGACAAACAGTAAGAGCGCCGCAAATTTTGCGACGCTCTTTTGTCAGGCTTTCTTTAGTCGGGCCGCCAAACGGTTGCCGAATGATTGGATCGACTGCACGAGCAGGATCAAGACGAAGATCGTCACGTACATGACTTCCGGCTCGAACCGGAGATGCCCGTACTGATAGGCGATATCGCCGAGTCCACCCGCACCGACGAGACCCGCCATCGCCGTCGCACCGATCAGACCGATCGTCGCGATCGTCAGAACGAGCACGATTGACGACCGCGCCTCACGGATCAATACGTACCAGATGATCTTACGCGTCGAGATGCCCATCGCCTCGTACGCCTCGACGACGCCGCGATCGACTTCGAGCAGTGCCGACTCCATCAAACGGGCGATGTATGGCGCCGTGAAGACGATGAGCGGCAACAGCACGCCTTGGACGCCGATCGTCGTCCCCATGATGAAACGGGTGAACGGCAAGATGAAGAATAGCAGAATGATGAACGGGATCGAGCGGACGACGTTGATCACGCTCGACAATGCCCCGTAAAAGTAACGGTTCGCGAGCCGGCCATTCGGCCGCGTCAAGACGAGGAGCGTCCCGAGCGGCAAGCCGATCAGTGTCGAGATGACGAGCGCGACGCTGGTCATCGTCAGCGTCTGGATCGTGCCCGTCCAAATCAAGTCACCCCAATTTTCCCAAAACTGCAGCATGGTTCGTCACCTCCTTCACTTTGACGCCGCTCGCTTCAAGGTAGCGGACGGCTTGGTCGGTCTGTGCCTGGTCCCCGTCGAGATGGACGAGCAAGTTGCCGACGAGACCGCCTTTCAGCTTTTTGATCCCGCCCCCGATGATGTTCGGCAGCAGGCCGAACCGTTTCGTCAGCTCGGCGAGGACGGCCTGTTCGGTCTGGTGACCGATGAACGACAAGTTGACGAGCGTCCCGTGCGAGCTCAACACGTCGACGACTTCTTTCGGCACGTCGAGGTTCGCTTTCAAGAAGCGGCGCGTCGTCGGATGTTGCGGGTCTGAGAAGACGTCGAGGACGTCGCCTTCCTCGACGATCTTGCCGGCGTCGATGACGGCGACCCGGTCACAGATCCGCTCGATGACTTCCATCTCATGGGTGATCAAGAAGATCGTCAGACCGAGCTCGCGGTTGATCTCGAGCAACAGATCGAGGATTGACTCGGTCGTCTCCGGGTCGAGCGCGCTCGTCGCCTCGTCGCTGAGCAGGATGTCCGGCTCGTGCGCCAACGCCCGGGCGATGGCGACGCGCTGTTTCTGGCCGCCCGAGAGTTGCTCCGGGTAATGTTTACGGTGATCGGTCAGTCCGACGATGTCGAGATACTTGTCGACCCGCTCGCTGATCGAGCGTTTATCGAGTCCTTCTAGGCGGAGCGGGATGGCGACGTTGTCTTCGACGGTCGCCGTCTTCAACAGGTTATAGTGCTGGAAGATCATCCCGATGCGGTGACGGAGCTTCGATAACCCTTTTTTGTCGAGCGTCGTGATGTCTTGCCCTTCGATCTCGACTTGACCTGACGTCGGCCGTTCGAGCAGATTGATCATGCGGATGAGCGTGCTCTTGCCGGCGCCGCTCCGACCGATGATGCCGAAGATCTCGCCCTTTTCAATCGTCAGCGAGACGTCGTCGAGCGCAGTGACGGTCCCTTTGTTTACCGTGAACGTTTTTGAGATCTGTTTGAGTGCGATCATAGTGCCTCCTTAAAACGCTGGGACGATCGAGCCGTTGAACGTCTCTTCGATGAACGTCCGGACCTCGTCCGAGTGGTAGTAAGATTTGAGTGTCTCGACGACTTCATCGTCCTTGTTGTCGGTACGGACGACGACGTAGTTCGGGTACGGGTTGTCGACCGTGTCTTCATGGAACAAGGCGTCCTCATTGATCGATAGGCCGGCACCCATCGCGAAGTTCGTGTTGATGGCCGCGAGCGCGACTTCCGGGAGCTGGGTCGGGAGCTGTGACGCCTCGAGCTCGATGAATTCGAGGTTGAGCGGGTTCTCGGCGATGTCACGTTTCGTCGCCTTGTCCGTCAATCCTTCTTTCAAGGTGATGAGTCCGGCCGTCTCATACAGGCGCAGCGCTCGAAGTTCGTTCGCCGGGTCGTTCGGGACGGCGACTTTATCGCCTTCCTTCAACTCCTTGATGTCCGTCAGCTTATCCGAATAGAGCCCCATCGGGAAAGCGACCGTCTTGAACACGTCGTCGATCTTATAGCCTTTGTCCGACTTCTGCAGCTCGAGGAACGACAGCGTCTGGTAACTGTTCACGTCAAGGCTGCCTTCGTCGAGCGCCGTGTTCGGCGTGTTGTAGTCGTTGAACACTTTGATGTCGAGCTCGAGGCCATCCTCGGCTGCGAGTTCTTTTACTTTCTCGGCGATCTGCTGGTGCGGTCCGCCTGTCACGCCGATCGTGAGGGATTCTGTGCTGAGCGCTTCGCTCGCGTCCGATTGGCCGCACGCCGACAAGGCGATGGCCGCGAGTAGAGATGTTCCTGCGAGTACTGTTTTCTGTTTGATGTTCATGAATGATTCCTCCTCCAAAATAAAAGCCCGCTACTCATAAAGAGTGGCGGGCACGACAAGTCAAAGACAGTCGGACACGCTCATCTCCCAGACGTTTCGTCTGTTGGAATTAGCACCATGATCGTTACGATCTGGTTGCCGGGTTTCATAGGGCCAGTCCCTCCACCACTCTTGATAAGCTATCGGTCTTATTTAATTGTTATCATCTTACTTTTAATCCTTTTATTAGTAAACAGAAAATACTGAATTTTCAAAAATTATTTTCAAATAGTCAATATCGAGCGGGACGGGTGATCGTTGCAATTCAGTCTCGGCCCGGACCGCGTCGACCAGTTGCGGGATGTCGGCCGGAACGAGTCCGAGCGTCTCAAGTGACGTCGGCGCGCCGATCCTGGCGAGCCACGCCTCTAAATACGGGGCGTCAGACGAGCCACGCAACCGTTCTTGGACAAGGAGGCCGAAGCCGACCTTGTCGCCATGTAAGAACGGATGGGTCGACTCGAAGCGGCTGAGCGCGTTGTGGACGGCGTGGGCGACGGCGACGCGTGTCCCGGCGTCACCGAAACCACCGACGGCACCGCCGACGGCGAGGATGTGATCGACCGCGAACCGGGTCTCTGGCCCATACGCGGTGAAACTGGACTCACTCAAGTCGAGTTCGACGAGCCGGCCGCATTGTTCGGCCAAGGCGAGACCGGTATTGACGCCGGCATCAGGCGAACTGTCGCCGCTCAAATAGCGGGCCTCGTAAAACTTGGCGACCGTGTCGATGACGCCGGCTCGGAAGTAGTCGTACGGCGAGTCCGTCACGACCCTCGCGTCGACGATGACCCGCTCGATGACGACGCGGAACACGTCGTAGCGGTCATAGGCACCCTGCTCGTCATAGATGACGCTGAGCGGTGTGAAGGCGGCACAGTTCGAGGCGAGCGTCGGGATGACGATCAGCGGGACACCTTGCCGGTAAGCGACGAGTTTCGCCGTGTCGACGAGCTTGCCCCCACCGACGGCAAGGAGGACATCCACATCCTTCAAACGGAGCCGTTCGACCTCCGCGTCCGTGCATTCGCCACGGAACAGCGATGTCGGATAGGCAGTGATCGCTGGCAGGACGCGCTTGACGACGTCAAAACCGTTCTGCCCGCGCAGCACGTGAGCACGACGGCCAGCGATCAATTCATCGAGCCGCTCGAGCGCATCATCCGCATGGTCGTACTCGAGCACGGCTTGGCGGATCATGCCCGGACCTCTTCATACGTCGCGAACAGTTTCTCGATCCGCTCGACGGCCTCGTCGATCTTCGGCTCGGCGGAGACGAGCCCGAACCGGACGTACCGCTCGCCTTCTGAGCCGAAGAAATAGCCAGGCGTCACGGCGACCCCTGCCTCGTGGAGCAGCTTATGCGAGAACGATTTGGCGTCCCCGTCCGGCACTTTCGCCCAGACGAAGAACGAGCCGCTCGGGGCCGTGATGTCCCATCCGGCCTGACGTAACCCGTCGACGAGCCGGTCGCGGCGGGCCTCATACAACCGTGACAAGTCGTCCCGGAGCGAACGCGGTGACTCGAGCGCGGCGATGGCCGCCTCTTGGATGGCCGAGAACACGCTCACATGGACGTGGTCCTGATACGTGTTGATCGCCTCGATGATGTCGCGGTTGCCGACGGCGAAAGCGACCCGCCAGCCGGACATGTTGAACGCCTTCGACATCGTATACACCTCGATGCCGATGTCTTTCGCTCCCGGCGTCTGCAGGAAGCTCGGCGGGACGTGACCGTCGAAACCGATGCTGCCGTAGGCGAAGTCGTGGACGACCATGAGGTCATGCTTATTCGCGAAACGGACCGTGTCGTCAAAGAACGCGGGCGACGCGACGGCACCGGTCGGATTGCTCGGGTAGTTCAAATACATGAGTCGCGCTCCCTGCGGATCGAGCGTCTCATAATCAGGAAGATAACCGTTCTCTTCCCGGAGGACGAGGTCGTGGACGACCGCGCCGGCGAGACGCGCCCCCGAGATGTAGTCCGGGTAGCCCGGGTTCGGGAGCAACATGCCGTCACCTGGCTCGAGCACACATTGCGGGAGCGTGATGAGTCCCGACTTGCTGCCGATCAAGATGGCCACTTCGGTCTCGGCATCGAGCGCGACGCCGTATTCGGTCTGGTAGAACGTCGCGACCGCTTGCTTCAGGCGCGTCTGTCCCCGGAACGGGCCGTATTGGTGTGTCGCCGGGTCGAGCAGGGCCGTCTGCAACGCCTCGCAGATCGGGGCTGGTGTCGGCAAGTCGGGCGTCCCTTGGCCGAGCCGGATGACGTCGCGGCCTGAACGCTCGAGTGCGGCGACTTCAGCGGCGAGTCCGACGAAATGCTGGGGTGGTAACGTTTTAAGTAACTTCGAGCGTCTGTCTGTCATGAATAGTCCTCCTATGCAAAAACACCCCTTTCCGAGGAAAGGGGTGTCGAGATACGGACGTATTCAAACAACCACCTTTCCATCTCTCAAGGTCACCTTGCTGGAATTAGCACAGTATTGAAACAATCTGTTGCTGAAGCTTCATCGGGCCAGTCCCTCCGCTTCTCTTGATAGAAAGTGTTTTTATATGCAATTGATAATTTCTGTAATATGTCATTTAGTAAACCAAACGTTACCAACCTTGTCAATCCTTATTTCAAAAATTCCTTACCGCTATTGAATCCCAGTAAAAAAACGTTCATAGTAAAAGATGAACGTTATTCTGCAAAATTTACAGCATGAGGGGATAGACCATTGGAACTAAACCGTCAATTGATATGGAAGTTAAGCGTGATCGGGCTGATTCTGCTCGTCCTATGGAAAGTCATCAGTGAGCCGGACACGATCTCTCGGGTCCTGCAATATGCGTTTCAGCTGTTGACGCCGATCATCATGGGAATCGCCATCGCGCTGCTCCTCAACACCGTCCTGTCCTACATAGAAGAACGGTTCCACTTGAAGCGCTACCAAGGCTTGTTGATCGTCTACGTCACGTTCATCGGGATCCTTGTCGTGTCAGCGGTGACGCTGTTCCCTCGCATCTATTCGAGTGTCGCGTCTCTCATCGAGGAGCTCCCGTTTTATATTCGCCAAATCGATAGCTTCCTC
Source organism: Exiguobacterium sp. SH5S4 (assembly GCF_004337045.1). Classification (NCBI taxonomy): domain Bacteria; kingdom Bacillati; phylum Bacillota; class Bacilli; order Caryophanales; genus Exiguobacterium; species Exiguobacterium sp. SH5S4. Next base: position 4,122 of record NZ_SJUQ01000033.1, on the reverse strand, counting down.
GGTCAACTCAACACGTATTTGAGAGAATACAACGAGACGATCGCCCAAGCCATCGACTTGAACCGGTTCGAGGAGCGGTATTCCGGATGGGTCGAGACGGCCGTCGTGTCTTCGGTCGGTTACGTGTCGAGCTTCACGATGACGTTGATCAACTTGTTGATCGGGATCGTCATCTCGATCTACTTGTTGAAAGACAAGGAAGTGTTCGCCCGGATGTTCAAACGTCTGCTGTATGCGATGTTCCCGGTCGCCTCAGCGAAGACGACGATCGACATCTTCCAAGAGATGGACTATATCTTTAAACGCTACATCATCGGAAAGTCGCTCGACTGTCTCATCATCGGCGTGATGGCCGTCATCGGGCTCTTGATCATCGGCGCGCCGTACGCGCTCTTGCTCGGTGTCATCATCGGGGTGCTGAACTTCATCCCATACGTCGGGCCGCTCTTAGGGATGATCCCGGCGTTCATCATCACCTACTTCTACGATCCGTTCACGGCCCTGCTCGTCTTGTTGTTCATCTTCTTGCTGCAACAGTTCGACGGACTCTGGCTCGGCCCGAAAATTCTCGGCGACAGCGTCGGGATCACCCCGTTCTGGGTCATCACATCGATCATCATCGGGGGGAGCCTGTTCGGCCTCGTCGGGATGTTTATCAGCGTACCCGTGACCGCGATGATTCAGGTCGTCTTGTCCCGGTTGATCGATTATCGGCTCACCCGCAAGAATTTAAATGAACTGTTATGACGCAAGTCAAAATATGTTGACACATTTCAAGAATCTGTCATACAGTTGAAATGAAGAGTAAACTTTCAGAAAGGAGGACCCGCCATGTCAGTCATGACGCAGCCACATCGTATCCAATTTCATACTGACGGGTCGGGGTCTTCCGTTTCATGAACTGAAGTCACCCGCCTGTCTTCCGAGGCGTACATAGGTTAAGTAGGGACGAGTATGCCTCCGTGCATCCTTCGTCCCTTTTATTTTGTAGAAGCAGGTGAAACGTATGATTCAATCACTCAAACGGCTCGACCGTAACATTTGGATTCGTTTCCTCGGCGAGACGATCACCGGTGTCATGATGTTCATGATCGCCCCGTTCCTCGTCCTCTATTACAGCGACAAGCTCGACAGCTACGTCCAAGTCGGTGTCATCTTGGCGACCGGACCGATCATGGCGCTCATCGGCTCGGTCGTCGGCGGACGTCTCGCCGACCTGTATGGCCGAAAGCCGGTCATGATGACCGCCATCCTCGGTGATGCGGTCGCCCTCATCGGTTTCGCTTTCGCGGAAACGTTTTGGCCGCTCCTGCTCTTGAACGCCATGCTCGGCTTGACGAACTCGTTGTTCCACCCGGCCGCGAGCGCGATGGTCGCCGACGTGACCGAGCCGGAACAGATGAACGAGGCGTTCGGTCTCTTACGGATGGGACATAATATCGGCGCGGCGTTCGGTCCCCTGCTCGGCAGTGCCGTCTTGTTCATCGACCGACAGTACATCTTCTTCACGGCAGCGTTCGTCTTTGCCTTGTATGCGCTCGTTCTCGGACGTTTCATCCGCGAGTCGCTCCCTGAGACGACCGGGCAGGACACACCGTCGAACCGTGACGTCTTGCGCGTCTTTTACAACGACAAAGTCTTTCTCGTCTTCATCTTCGCCGGAGTCTTCATCTCGATGGGCTTCTCGCTGATCGAGAGCATGTTGCCGCTGTTCTTGAAAGAGTCGATGCCGTCGTTCACCGACCGCGAGAACCCGTTCGCCTATCTGCTCGCCTTGAACGGCATCATGGTCGTCTTGTTCCAATTCCCGATCGCCTCAAAACTCGGGCGCAAACCGTTCGGCAACGTCATGCTGGTCGGGGCGACGATTTTCGGGATCGGGATGATGTTGATCGCGGTCGTGCCGCGGCTCCTCTATACGCTCGGCACCCCGTACCTCGTCCTCGTCGGTATCCTGCTCGCCGTATACGCGTTCTATACGCTCGGCGAGATGATCATGTCGCCCGTCCAACAGACGTTCATCGCCATGATCGCCCCCGAGAACATGCGCGGTGCCTATAACGGGGCCGCCAGCATCCAATGGTTGATCGGCGGTGTGACCGCGCCGCTCATGGCCAGCCTGTTCCTCGACCAGCGTGCCGGGCACATCGCCCTCATCCTCGTCGGGGCGGCGAGTTGTCTGTCGGGTTTCATCTATTGGCGCCTCGGGAGATACGTCAGCGCGGAAGAAGCTAAACAAAAGACTGCTTAGTTCATCAATCCACCTAAACAACTTGGTTTAGGTGGATTTTAGTTTCGTTTCAAACCTGTTAAAATTTGAACTTCACTTTCATTTTTCCTTTACAAACATAATGATTCTTCTTATGATAATACGGTCAAGGAGGGATCTTTCATGGAAAGGATCGATAAACAGAAAATTGTGGACAGTGTGCCACAAAAAGGATTTTTCGGACAGCCGAAAGGCTTGTTCACGTTGTTCTTCACTGAATTTTGGGAACGTTTCTCGTACTACGGGATGCGGGCCATCCTCGTCTTCTACATGTATTACGAGGTATCGGAAGGCGGTCTCGGGCTCGACCAGAACGTCGCCTTGTCGATCATGTCCGTGTACGGCGCGCTCGTCTACATGTCAGGAGTCATCGGGGGATGGCTCGCCGACCGCGTCTTCGGGACGTCCCGGGCCGTATTTTTCGGTGGTGTGTTCATCATGCTCGGTCATATCGTCTTGTCGATCCCGGGCAGCCTCACGTTCTTGTTCATCTCGATGGGTCTCATCGTCATCGGGACCGGACTGTTGAAGCCGAACGTGTCGAGTATCGTCGGTGACCTGTACCACGAGACGGACCGTCGCCGTGACGCCGGGTTCAGTATCTTCTACATGGGGATCAACCTCGGGGCCTTCATCTCGCCTTTGATCGTCGGCGGCGTCCAAAAGAGCTACGGCTTCCATTGGGGCTTCGCCCTCGCCGCGGTCGGGATGTTCATCGGTCTCGTCGTCTTCGTCCTCACGAAAAAAGGCAACCTCGGCCTCGCCGGGTCTTACGTGCCGAACCCGTTGACGGCGTCTGAAAAGAAGAATGCGATCAAGTACACGACATTGGCCGTCATCCTCATCGGAGGATTACTGGCCATCCTGATCCCACAAGGCTTGTTCACGATCAACACGTTCATCGGACTCGTCGGTGTGTTCGGAATCGCCATCCCGACGATCTACTTCATCGTCATGTACCGGAGCCCGAAAACGACAGAAGTCGAGCGGTCACGCATCATCGCCTACATCCCGCTCTTCATCGCCTCGGTCATGTTCTGGGCGATTCAAGAACAGGGCGCGACGATTTTGGCAAGCTATGCCGATAAGCGGACCGATCTTGAATTTTTAGGGTTCACGCTGTCGCCGGCCTGGTTCCAATCACTGAATCCGTTGTTCATCATCCTGCTCGCCCCTGTGTTCGCCTGGTTATGGGTGCGGCTCGGTGATCGTGAGCCGAGCATCCCGACGAAGTTCGCTTTCGGGATCTTGTTCGCCGGTTTGAGCTTCCTCGTGATCTTGCTGCCGGCCTACTTCGGTGGACCGGACACGCTCGTCAATCCGCTCTGGCTCGTCCTCAGTTACTTCATCATCGTCCTCGGTGAGCTCAGTCTGTCTCCGGTCGGTCTGTCGGCGACGACGAAACTCGCCCCGGCCGCCTTCTCGGCCCAGACGATGTCGCTTTGGTTCTTGTCGAATGCGGCGGCACAAGGGATCAACGCCCAGCTCGTCCGGTTCTACTCGCCAGAGAACGAGATGCTCTACTTCGGGATCATCGGCGGAGTAGCGATCGTGCTCAGCATGATCTTGTTCGCGCTGGCCCCGGTCATCAAAAAGTATATGCGCGGTATCCATTAAGTCAAAAAAACGCCATTCCTCGCGCGAGAGGGCACTGAAAAACCTCCGCTCTATCCGAGCGTGAACAGAAAAAAGGGCGATTGGACCGACTCAAGTCGGGACAATCGCTCTTTTTCCTTGCCCTTATCCTGTTTTTTCTTTTGAGAGGGTGATGATCCGCTTCAGGTTTACCGCGATGATCGCCATCACGCTCTGTAACGTCATGCCTTTCAGGTCTGACGTTTTGTTTCGCGCCA
>NZ_SJUQ01000032.1:0-30531 GCF_004337045.1 Exiguobacterium sp. SH5S4 | reverse complement strand
CGTCCATCATACGCAGCGCACTCAGTTTTTGTTCGATCGAATGTCGACTTCTCGCCATAAAAAAACACTCCCCAATCAGATAAACAGATTTGTTATTTCATCTGTCTACCTATTGGGGAGCATATCACAATTCGCGAGCGGGTTTTTGATTTGTGCCAAGATGAGTGGTTGTGACGATTGTATGAACTAAAAAATGTCTTAAATGTGAATAGTTGAATAAGTGTGTGGACTTGAAACTATATAACTAGCAAACTAGTTATATAAAGGAGGTGATGAAGATGGAATGGGCTTTGAAAACAGACGAAGAACTTCGTGAATCCTTACGTATCTGTCAATTTGATGAGGAAGAGCTCGAGCGACAAGCCGCCTTCCATAAAGGGCTGGCAGATCCAACTCGGTTAAAGATCGTCCGCCTGTTAGGCATAGTCCCGATGTGCTTATGTGAACTGTCGAGCGCGCTCGAGATGCCGAACTCTACGTTGACACATCACCTCCGTTTGCTAGAGCGTGGTGAAGTCATTCGCTCGACACGCTTGGGACGGAACACCGTTTTTCAATTGATAGAGAAAGAAGTGGGTGAACATGTTTGATCGGATTGGAGACTTTATCGCATACGACGTCCTTGATCTAAGTGGCCGTTTCGGTGAAGCTGTACAATTTTTCGTGATGGACGTCGTGAAAATAACCGTGCTGATGAGCATTATGATTTTTGTGATCGGATATATTCGCAGTTATTTCCCTGTAGAAAAAGTTCGCGACTATTTGAGTGGCAAGCGGAAAATTGGCGGATATATTGGTGCCGCTGGTCTAGGCGTCTTGTCACCATACTGTTCCTGCTCGACGATCCCCTTTTTCATCGGGTTCGTGGAAGCGGGTATTCCGCTCGGGATGACGTTCACGTTTCTCATCACGTCACCGATTGTGAATGAAATTTCCATCGTCCTTCTCATCTCGATGTTCGGTTGGAAGATCGCGTTCTTATATGTATTTGCAGGGGTGATGGTCGCATTGTTCGCTGGCCTGCTAATTGAAAAGTTACATCTTGAAAAGTATGTGCAAGACTACGTATATCGCATCAAAAGTCAACAAGTCGCGGTCACGGTTGAATTATCACAAGCAGATCGTTTAGTGACAGCGCTCAATGGCGTCTATGAGACCGTAAAAAAAGTGGGGCCTTATTTACTGATAGGGATTGCGATCGCGGCAGGGTTTCACGGGTTCATCCCGGCTGAGTTCATTATGCGTGTCGCAGGGGGAGATAACTGGTATGGCCCAATCATTGGAACGTTGATCGGGGTTCCGCTCTATTCCAATGCGATCGGGACGTTGCCGGTCATCGAAGTGCTCGTTGGGAAAGGAATGGCGATCGGAACGGCTCTTGCGTTCATGATGTCGACCGTCGCTTTGTCTGTACCTGAAGGTCTATTGTTGAGCCGGGTGTTGAAGAAAGAGCTCGTCATCATTTTCTTCGTCATTGTGACGTTAGGGATCATGATAATTGGTTACTTATTCAATTTTATACTATGAGGAGGAGTCGAACATGAACATAAAGATTTTAGGAACCGGGTGTCGCAATTGTAAGACGCTGGAGCAAAACGTCGTAGAAGCGTTACGGCTAACTGGAAAGACAGCGACGGTTGAAAAAGTGACGGATATCGAACAAATCATGTCATATGGAATTATGAGCACGCCTGGCCTTGTCGTCAATGAGGAAATTAAATCGGTAGGGACAGTTTTAACACCAAAGTCAATCGCTAAATTCTTTTGAACGTTCAATCAAACAAGCGTTGCCCCAACGAATGTTGGAGCAACGCTTGTTTGTGAGGGTCAGTCTTTTTTGACTTTCCCTTTCCAGTTTTTAAATCCGCCTTCAAGCATATAGATGTCGGTGTAGCCATTTTTCATGAGCAGTTTGGCTGCCTGGTTCGTACGTGACTTGCCTTGGCAGTACATGAGGATCGGTTGATCTTTCCGTAGCTCTTTCATCCGAAGTTTCATCTGGCCGACCGGGATATTACGGGCCCCGATGATATGGCCTCCCTTGTACTCATTCGGTTCACGGACGTCAATCAGTTGTCCTTTGCGGAGCGAAGCACGAAATTCTTCTTGTTTCATTTTTTTCAAACCACGAGCCGGCATGAAGCGCCAGACGATATATGCGATGAGCGCAGCCCAGAGGATGATGACGAGGATTGTTTCGATTCCCATTGATGTTCTTCCTTTCTTTATTAAGTTTCACCAACATTCATTATAAAGAATTTAAGGTCATGAGACAATGATTGACTAGACGATTTGCCCGTTCTGCTTTCGGTTTTACACGGGTTACGCTAAAATGGAAATTGGAGAACGGAACATAAGGGGAGGCTACGCCCATGCCGACACCGAGTATGGAAGACTACTTAGAACGAATCTACTTACTGATGGTCGAGAAAGGATACGCCCGTGTATCTGATATCGCCGAACATTTAGGGGTGCATCCCTCCTCAGTCACGAAAATGGTGCAAAAGTTAGACCGGGAAGGTTATTTGGTGTATGAAAAATACAGAGGCCTGATGTTGACGAATAAAGGGCAGAAGATCGGCAAGCGGCTCGTCGAGCGGCATACGATGCTCGAGTCGTTCCTACGGCTGATCGGGGTCGATGAAGCGCACGTCTATGAGGATGTTGAAGGCATCGAACATCATTTGAGCTCGAACACGCTCGACTGCATGACCCAATTCGTCGAATTCTTTGAAGACAAACCCGAGCTGATGGAGCAGTTTCGACAGTTTCAGGAACTAAATATGACACGCGATGAGTGAAATCGACCGCGATCCGATCGTCGAATCGGGTAGCGGTCTTTTTATGCACCTGAACCAAAAACCGAACATTAACATCATGTTATTGAATTAAAGTCTATTTTTAGGGTGATTGTATGATAGAATAGTTGCTGGATAGATAAATGAGGGGGTGACGGCGAACGATCGCCGAAAAATGAACATTCAAATCAAAGGGAAGTTATTTGATGAAGCACAGATCAAACAGCGCGTCGCTGAACTCGCGGAACAGATCGAACGTGATGCGGCCGGGACGCCGATCGTCCTCGTCCCCGTGTTAAAAGGTTCACTCGTATTCGCCGCTGATTTGATGCGACAGATGAAAGGAAGCGTCCAACTGGACACGGTCGCGACTTCGTCTTACGGGAAAAAGTCGGTCTCGAGCGGGAACGTCCAACTTCGGAAAGATCTCGACCTCGACGTCGAAGGGAAATATGTCGTCATTATCGAGGACATCATCGATACCGGTCAGACGCTCAAATTTTTGTGTCAGCATATGAAGCTGCATCAACCGGGAGAATTGAAAATTTGCACGTTGCTAGATAAACCGGCTCGTCGCCTCGTCCAACTTGACGCGGATTATGTCGGATTCGAGATTCCAGATGAGTTCGTCATCGGGTACGGTATCGACTACGCGGAACAATACCGCAACTTACCGTATATCGGATTTGTCGATACAGACTAAAAGGAGCGCCTCGAGAGGCGCTCCTTTTACATGTTCGCTTTCTTTTTCTTCTTGCCTTTTTTTCCTTCGATGACGGTCAGGTGAGGGGCATCGCTGCGATGGACGCTCGTACGTTTCGACAGTTTGGTCACGTTCGAGCCTGGTTTGGTGTTCTTTTTCTTAGCGGCCGCTGCGGAAGGTTTGACTTTGGGGCTATTGCCTGGTCGCGCCATCCGTTTTTTCGACGCTTGCGCGGTCTTCCGGTAACGCACGTCTTCGGCCGAAATTTTAGGAGCCATGAAGACCCGGTAAATCACGTAAAAGATTAACCCGAAAATACCGATGAAGAGCAACTGTCTGAACAATCGACCAGGATCGGTCGCTAACATATGTCCGACTCCGATGAAGCCCAAGATGAACACGATGGTCGCCGCGGTCGAGCCGATTCTTTGTCTGATCATGGTGTTTTCCTCCTCTTTATCCCTCTCTTTGGACGTCTGGTTGACCGAGCTCGGAACGTTCCCACGTCTCGAACGCTTCGATGGCGACGCGGATCTGTTCGTCGTTCGGTTCGCGCGTCGTTAGTAGTTGCAAGGAAAGTCCTGGTTTACCGAGCACGGATAAGAACCGATGCTCCCGGAAGCGATTGGTGAATTGAAGCACCTCGAACGAGATGCCGATGACGACCGGCAACAGCGCGATCCGGCTGACGAGCCGGACCCAAAGTGGGTCGATTGGGACGACCATATAGACGCCGATGCCGACAAAAACGGTGAACAGGATGAAGCTTGAACCACACCGATAGTGGAGGCGTGAGCTTGAACGGACGTTATCAACGGTGATCGGTCGTCCGGATTCGTAGCAGTTGATAACTTTATGCTCGGCGCCATGATATTGGAAGACGCGTCTGATGAGCGGGGTCAATGAAATCAAGTATAGGTAGCTGAGCAGTAATACTAGTTTAATTCCCCCTTCGAGCAGGTTTTGAATCACGTGACCGGACAGTGCGGGCACGTTTTGGAACATAGCGGCAAGGAGCGCCGGGGTGACGTTGAAGATCAATTTGCCGAAGATGTAAGAAATGACACCGACGATGGCGATCATGATGACCATGAGGATGTTTTGCTTTTGCTCTGGCTTCTCCGTGACGTCTTCGCTCGGGTCGACGTCATAGCGATCGCTCGCGAAGTTCATGTGGGCCGAGCCGTTCTTTAACGACTCGTATAAAGCGACGATGCCGCGAAGGAACGGGACTTTTTTCAACGATTGGACCCACGGGACGAGGAGTCGAGGCTGTTTGAACGTCTCGATCGATCCGTCTTTACGCCGGATGGCCGAGGCGCTCTCGGTGCGTCCTTGGAACATGACGCCTTCGACGAGTGCTTGACCGCCGACGGGGATCAACTGTTTATTTTTCATAGGTTCTCCTCGATTCTGACAAGTATATAGTTGAATTATAACGTGATTTGATCGAAAAACGAAACCTCAGGTGACGCGATTATCGCTCTTCGCATAAATTTGTTACAATAAGAAAGACTTGACGAATGAGGGGGAAGGCTTGTGCATATACTTGTCTTGAATGGACCGAATTTGAACTTGCTAGGTAGACGGGAACCGGATGTGTATGGGGATGTCTCGCTGAAAGGCTTGACGGCAGAACTGTTGCTCGAAGCACCGGGAGATGTTCGTCTCACGTTCATCCAGTCCAATCATGAAGGTGAGCTGATCGATGCGCTGCATGAGGCGTATGATTACGCGGGCGTCATCTTGAACGCCGGGGCGTATACGCATACGTCGATTGCATTGCGAGACGCGATTGCCGCTATTTCAGCCCCGGTCGTCGAAGTACATATCTCGAACGTGCATGCCCGTGAGTCGTTTCGTCACGAATCGAAACTTGCCGGTGTCTGCCTCGGCGTCATCAGCGGCTTCGGATTGACGAGCTATACGCTCGCGTTGCATGCACTCATCGAACATTGGAGGAATCGACATGATTGAACGCGTCAACAAGCTACAAGCTCAGTTAGAAATGAACGGGATCGATGGATTGCTCGTGACGAAACGAGAGAACATTCGTTACTTGTCTGGGTTTACCGGGTCGAGCGGGGTCATCTTGATCACAGCGAAGGCGGCGAGTTTCATCACGGACTTCCGCTATACCGAGCAGGCGGCTAGCCAAGTAACCGGTTATGACATCATCGAGCTCGAAACATCGCTCATCAAGTCGGTGTCTGACATCGCGAGCCGAGAAGGGGTGAAGCGTCTCGGGATCGAACAAGATGACATGACGGTCGGGACGTATCGGACGTATGAGAAAGAGGTAGCGGCTGAACTGGTCGAGACGTCAGGGATCGTGGAAAAGCTGCGCTTGATTAAGGACGAGGCAGAGATTAAGATAATGAAGGAAGCTGCGGCGATTGCTGATGCGGCGTTTGCCCACATCCAGACGTTCATTCGCCCGGGACGCACTGAGAAAGAAGTCGCCAATGAGTTGGAGATGTTCATGCGCGGCCAAGGTGCGGATTCGTCTTCATTCGATATGATCGTCGCTTCTGGTCATCGTTCGGCATTGCCGCACGGTGTGGCCAGTGACAAAGTCATCGAAGCGGGTGAACTCGTGACGCTCGACTTCGGAGCGTACTACAAAGGGTACTGTTCGGATATTACGCGTACGCTCGCAGTCGGCGAGATCTCAGACAAATTGCGCGAGATTTATGACACGGTGTTACGTGCCCAACTGGCAGGCGTGGAAGGGACTCGGGCCGGCATCACCGGCATCGAGGCTGACGCGTTGACGCGTGACGTCATCAAAGAAGCCGGGTACGGCGAGTACTTCGGCCACTCAACCGGTCACGGACTCGGAATGGAAGTACATGAGGCGCCAGGGTTGTCGTTCCGGTCTGACACGGTGCTCGAACCTGGGATGGTCGTCACAATCGAGCCTGGGATCTACATCGCCGGCATCGGTGGCTGCCGCATCGAGGATGATGTCGTCATCACGAAGGATGGAAATGTCCGTCTCACGCAGTCGCCAAAAGAGTTAATCACGATTGAGGCTTGAGTCTCAGCTCATTTTTAGGAGGAAATCACTATGGTATCAGTAAACGATTTAAAGACAGGGTTAACAGTCAAAACATCAGACGGGTCGATTTGGCAAGTCATCGAGTTCCAGCACGTCAAACCAGGTAAAGGCGCAGCGTTCGTTCGTACGAAAATGCGCAACTTACGTTCTGGCGCGATTCAAGAGACGACGTTCCGGGGCGGCGAGCGGGTCGAACGCGCTCACATCGAACGTAAAAAAATGCAGTATTTGTATCCGATGGGCGACACGTACGTCTTCATGGATACAGAGTCGTATGAGCAGCTCGAATTGACGGGCGAGCAAGTGAAAGCGGCGCTTCCGTTCATGCTCGAGAACATGGAAGTGAGCATCGCTGATTATAACGGTGAGATCCTCGGGATCGAACTTCCGACGACGGTCGTCTTGACGATCACAGAAGCTGACCCAGGTGTTAAAGGGGATACGGCGTCGAACGTCAAAAAGAACGCTACGGTCGAGACGGGCCATATCATTCAAGTCCCGCTCTTCATCGAGCCAGGTGAAAAAGTGACGGTCGACACACGTACCGGCGACTTCATGGGACGTTATAACGGGTAATACGAGCAGTGTCCATTCAAACGAATGGGCACTTTTTTTGTCGTTGCATTCACTGGTCTGACCAGTTATAGTAGAGTAGAGATTAGTACCAGGTATAAATAGGGGGTTATTTCATGCAAATCGATCACATTAAAGAGCTGATTGAACTGCTCGACCAGACGTCTATCCATGAGATGGAGCTCGAGACGTCCGAGTTCAAACTGTCATTAAAAAAAGAAACGGCGCAACAAATCGTCACGAGCACACCGCTTGCTCAACCGAGTACTGCTCCGTTATCTGCACCAGCCGTAGACGAGAGCGAAGCGCCTCAAGCGGAAGTGAGCAACTTACGTACCATCACATCACCGATGGTCGGAACGTTTTATTCACGCCCGGCCCCGGATAAAGACACGTACGTCAAAGTAGGCGACCGTGTCGAGACGGGTCAGGTCGTCTGTATATTAGAAGCGATGAAACTGTTCAACGACGTCGAGGCCGAAATCAGCGGGGAAGTCGTTGAAATCCTCGTCGCCGACGGCGATTTAGTCGAATATGGCCAAGCGCTCTTTAGCGTGAAGTGAGGGTGCTATGAAATTACTCATTGCAAACCGCGGCGAGATCGCGGTACGAATCATTCGGGCAGCCAAAGAAATGAATATCCCGACAGTCGCCGTCTTTTCGGAGGCGGATCGTGAGGCGTTGCACGTTCGTCTCGCGGACGAGGCGTATTGTATCGGGCCGAACCCGTCGAAAGACTCTTATTTGAATATCCCGAACATCTTGTCGGTCGCTTGTGCGGTCGATGCGACGATGATCCATCCGGGGTATGGATTTTTGGCAGAAAATGCCGAGTTCGCCGAGATGAGTGAAGCGTGCGGGATCCAGTTCGTCGGTCCGAGCAGCTATGCGATTCGGAAGATGGGCATTAAAGATGAAGCGAAACGGACGATGATCGAGTCAGGTGTTCCTGTCGTCCCGGGATCGAGCGGTGTCGTGACGGATGATGAGGCGATTGAACTCGCTCGAGAAATCGGTTATCCGGTCATTATCAAGGCGACGGCCGGAGGCGGCGGACGCGGCATTCGTGTCGCTTTCGACGAAGAAGAGCTCATCAAAGGACTCGTCGCGACCCGTAAAGAAGCGAAACAAGCTTTTGGGAACGGTGACGTCTATTTAGAGAAATATATCGAATCGTTCCGTCACGTCGAGGTGCAAGTGCTCGCTGACCAGTATGGGAACGTCATTCATTTAGGAGAACGGGACTGCACGATCCAACGCCGGATGCAGAAACTGATCGAGGAGGCCCCGTCGCCTGCGATCGACGAGGCGACGCGTCAAGCGATGGGAGAAGCGGCCGTCAAAGCGGCGAAAGCGATCCAATACTCGAGCGCCGGGACAATCGAATTTATTTACGTCCCTGAATCGAACGAGTTTTACTTTATGGAAATGAACACGCGAATCCAAGTCGAGCATCCGGTCACGGAGATGATCACCGGCTTTGATCTCGTCCAAGCGCAACTTGAAGTCGCGCTCGGGCATCCGCTCGCCATCTCACAGGCCGATATCGTCTTTAGCGGTCATTCGATCGAATGCCGCATTAACGCCGAAGACCCGTTCACCGACTTCCGTCCGATGGCCGGCAAGATCGATCAATATATCGTTCCAGGAGGAATGGGGGTACGGGTCGACAGCGGCCTGTTCGCAGGCGCCGTCATCCCGCCGTTTTATGACTCGATGGTGGCGAAGCTGATCGTCCACGCCCCGACGCGCGAGGAAGCGATCGCGAAGATGCTCCGTGCCCTTGACGAGTTCACGGTGTCGGGTATTCATACGACGATCCCGTTCCATCAACAAGTTATGGCGCACGAACATTTCCGCAACGGTGCGTTCGACACGAAATTTGTCGAAAAAGAAATGATACTGACGAAATGAGTCGAACGAGGAAGCCCGAACATTATTTCGGTCTTCCTCGTTTTTTGTACTGAATTTGTGAGTGCTTTATGCTAAACTATCACAGTCAACAACCCGCCACTTAACGCCTTGACGGTCCGTTTGAGGTGGGGGCTTGCGTCCATCGAGGACTCGACGGCGCCTCTACCCTCGTAGAGTACGGTTACGCTCGTTCCTGCCCGGTAGTGCGGACGGCGCTCATGCGCCTCCTACCTTCGCGTGGCGGAACATCGGGACGGTTGACCTCGCCCCTTCCATGGGGGTCATGCTCCCGTGGCACCTGTACCGATGTGTTCGATGCCTTTCCGATGCAGGTTCATCGCGCCGACGCGGTCATCATTCGATCGGTACCGGCAGTTCTTGCATTGGAACGTGTGCAGCTTCTTGTCCCGGTTCGCCTTCTCGGTGTGCCCGCATGTCGGACAGGTCTGGGAGGTGTGTCTCGGGTCGACGACGATCACCTTCTGACCGTTCAGTGCGGCCTTGTACTCGAGCATGCGACGGAACTGGTAGAACGCCCACGACACGGAGACGTAGCGGTTTCTCGCCCGCACCTTCTCTGTGGCGGCATGGATGCCGGTCAGGTCCTCCAACACGAACAGCGTGCCCGTTCGACTTCGCCGACTTGTACCGAGCGATCACCGTCTTCATGACCGACTGGGCCATCTGGCTCTTCAGGCCGAACCGTTGCCGGAGCTCGGCATAGTGCGAGTCGTTGAGGCTCGCCTGGTTCAGGTCCCTCGTCTCGAAGACGTGTCCCGACAGCCAGTCACAAGCCGACCGGTATGCGTCCATCGTTGCCCTCAGGATAGCCGCTTGAGGGGGCGGGACGAAGAGTTGGACCTTCGCAGTGATGGTGGACATTGGGTTCACCGCCTTTCACTAGAGATAATATTTTTTTCCCGTAGAGAACAGTTTACAAACGAACAACCGGAGAGGATGGGCAAGAGATGAGGCCGGTATCGATAGCGACGTTGTCTGCCAAAACGGACATGCGTGATTCAGTCCCGGCGGCAATTTCTCCCCCACTTATCGTCGGGCTGTGCCCGGAGCACGATTGAAGTAGGGGTATCCTTGCCGATTAAAGATGAAAGCAAGCAAAAGGAGAGTATCTGAATGAAACGTCATGAAGCACGGGAAAAAGCGATTCAAACGCTTTTTCAAATCGAAGTATCAAAACTTGAGGTAGACGAGGCTATCGAATTTGCCCTTGATGGCATGGACTCTGATCCATTCTACGAACAACTCGTCGTTGGAACGTTGGAGAAGAAAGATGAGATTGACGAATTGCTCATCGAAAACTTGAAAAACTGGAGACTCGACCGTCTCGGAAATGTCGAGCGGACGATTCTCCGCATGGCGACGTACGAGTTGCTCTACGTCGAGACGATTCCGGACAAAGTCACGATCAACGAGGCGGTCGAACTCGCCAAATCGTTCGCCGATGAAGAAGCGGCCAAGCTCGTCAACGGCGTGCTCGGTAACATCATTAAAGCGTAAGCGAAGACAAGCACACGGTCTGTTAAACAAATAGAGAAGACACCACACCAACTACAGAGAAACCTAAGACAATGGGGGATGAGAGAGATGGCAGTAGTGATCGACGGGAAACAAATCGCAGCATCGTATCGGGAAACGTTGAAAGAACAGGTGACGGCTCTTCGGTCACGCGGGATCATACCGAAATTAAAAGTCGTTTTAATCGGGAATGACCCGGCGAGCCACAGTTATGTTCGCGGGAAAGAGCGGGCGGCCGAAGAGATTGGCATCGACTCGCAAATACTTCGATTTGATGAAGACATGACCGAGGCAGAGTTACTAAAGCTGATTGATTTATTGAATGACGATCATGAGGTGCACGGGATTCTCGTCCAACTTCCGTTACCGAACCATATCGATGAATCCCGCGTCATCATGCGGATTTCTCCAGAAAAAGACGTCGATGGCTTCCATCCGGAGAACGTCGGCAAAATGATGCTCGGATTGAATACTTTGTTGCCATGTACACCGCACGGGATCTTGCATCTTGTCAAAACGCAGACCGATCTCGTCGGGAAGCATGTCGTCGTCGTCGGGAGAAGCCAGATCGTCGGCAAACCGGTCGGCATGCTGTTTTTGAACGAGTCAGCGACCGTCACGTATTGCCATTCGAAGACGGCTGACCTCGGAGCGATGACGAGACAGGCCGATATTTTGATCGTCGCGGTCGGACGGGCCGGACTCGTCACGGCCGACATGGTCAAACCAGGTGCGATCGTCATCGACGTCGGTGTCAACCGTGTCGACAATCGCCTCGTCGGGGACGTCGACTATGAAGGCGTCCGTGACGTCGCGAGCGCCATCACGCCTGTTCCTGGCGGCGTCGGACCGATGACGATCACGATGCTCATGCATAACACGGTCGAGGTCGCTTCGCGTGGCTAATCCGATTCAAGTGTCCGAAGTCGTCCGTTACGTCAAACGACAGCTTGACGACGATCCGATTTTACAACAAATCGCGGTCGTCGGTGAGATCTCGAACTTTAAACGTTACGCTTCGGGTCATTGCTATTTCACGTTGAAAGATGAGGCGTCTCGCATGAAAGCAGTCATGTTTTCACGTGACGCCAGAACACTCACGTTCGAACCGACAGACGGGATGAACGTCGTCGTCATCGCTCGCGTGACGATGTACGAGGCGACGGGTGACGTTCAGCTGTACGTTGAACTGATGCGTCAAGACGGTGTCGGTCTATTGTTTGAACGTTACGAGGCGAGAAAGCGCGAACTCGAAGCGAAGGGGTGGTTCGACGCGGAACGGAAGCGTTCGCTCCCGGCCTTCCCTGAACGGATTGGGATCATTACGTCCCCAAAAGGTGCTGCCTTGCACGACATCGCGACGACACTGCGGCGCCGGGCGCCACACGTGGCCATCACGTTCGCGCCGGTTGCCGTCCAAGGTGACTTGGCGGCCCCGCAAGTAGCGAGTGCGATTCGCTGGATGAACGAACGGACGGACTGTGACGTCTTGATCGTCGGCAGGGGCGGTGGCTCGATCGAGGAACTGTGGGCGTTCAACGAAGATATCGTCGTTGAAGCGATTTACAACTCGACGATTCCGGTCATTTCGGCCGTCGGTCACGAAACCGACTTCACGCTTGCCGATTTCGTCGCCGACTTACGTGCGGCCACACCGACGGCTGCGGCGGAACTCGCGACGGCGACGATCGATGCGCAGCGAAAAGACGTCGAGCGTTTGACGATGCAGTTGCAGCGTTCCGTCACGAATCAAATGACAGCTGTGCGCGACCGGCTCGAACGGGCGGCGAACAGCTACGGGTTGAAGTCGCCGCGGTTCACGCTCTCACAAAAGCGGGACCGGTTCGCTCAGGCTGAGATCCGTCTCGAGCAAGGTGTCACCAAACAACTGACGTTCGCCCGCCATCGTCTCGCTCAATCGCAGCAGCGGCTCGATGTCCGGAATTTGGCTCGGGCACTGCGGACGAACGATGAACGGTACCGTCAATTTGAAGGACGACTGAACCGGATCCGGCCGCTCGAACGGCCGACCGAACGCTTTACCGCGCAGGCCGGCAGGTTGCATGCGGTCAGCCCGCTCGCGGTCCTATCCCGAGGCTATACGCTTACCGAGCAAGACGGGACGTACGTGAAAGATGTCAAACAACTACATGACGGAGTCGTGACGATCCGTTTCCGTGACGGTCATGCCGTCGCGGAAGTGAAGGAGAGACATTATGGCGAAGAAACAAGAAGAACAGACGTTTGAGACGGCGCTGGCCCGACTCGAAGACATCGTGGCGAAACTTGAGACTGGAGAAGTCGCGCTTGAAGAAGCGATGACGCTCTACGAGGAAGGTGTTCGTCTGTCGGCGCTTTGTCAGTCAAAATTGACGGCTGCCGAAAAGAAAATGGACGAAATTTTAGAACTGGACGGTACGCTCCGTGACAAAGGAGGCGCCGTATGAGTCAGTTGATGCTCGATGAGTGGAAACGTGCGGTCGAACAGGCGATGAGTCGTCTCGTTGACGACGCGGCCATGCCGA
The DNA here is from genome assembly GCF_004337045.1 of Exiguobacterium sp. SH5S4. Lineage (NCBI taxonomy): Bacteria > Bacillati > Bacillota > Bacilli > Caryophanales > Exiguobacterium > Exiguobacterium sp. SH5S4. The sequence goes on along the minus strand of NZ_SJUQ01000032.1, from coordinate 17,421 downwards.
AGCGACTGTTCGAAGCGATGACCTATTCATTAGAGGCAGGTGGGAAACGGATTCGTCCGGCCCTTCTTTACGCCGTCCTAGATACATACGGCCGACCGATTGAACTTGGTCACGAAGCCGCCGTCGCACTCGAGATGGTACATACGTATTCACTCATTCATGACGATTTGCCGGCGATGGACGACGACGATGTCCGCAGAGGCCGTCCGACGAACCATCGCCAGTTTGATGAAGCGACCGCGATCCTTGCGGGCGATGCGCTCTTGACGGACGCATTTCAGGTGATCACCCGCACGGACGCCGCGCCTGAAAAACTAGTGAGTTTGATTTCACGGTTCAGCGAGGCGGCCGGTAGCGCCGGGATGGTCGGTGGACAGCTAGACGACATGTTAGCCGAGAAACGACAACACGTATCGCTCGAGACGCTTCAGTCGATTCATGCCCGCAAGACCGGGGCGCTGCTCGTCTATGCGCTCGAAGCAGGCGCGATTTTGGCCGATGCGTCCGCAAGCGACCAAGCGGCATTGAAGCGTTTCGGAGCGCATCTCGGTGTTGCGTTCCAAATCCAAGATGACATTTTAGACGTCGAAGGCGACGAGGCGTTGATCGGGAAGCGCGTCGGTTCGGATGAAGGGAACGATAAATCGACGTATCCGAAGCTGCTCGGTCTTGACGGTGCGAAACAAGCGCTCGCTCAAGAAGTCGCGCAAGCTGAAGCTGCGCTCGCCGAACTGTCGGTCGCTTCACCTCGTTTGCATGAGCTACTTTACTTTGTCGTCAAACGCAATCATTGACTTTAGGTGACACGATGAGCACATCGTGTCACCTTTGTTTTTCTGTATGTATAGCATATATGGACACATTCTTGTAAAATGTAAGGTACGAATCAGTAATACGACAGGAGAAAGGATGGTCATCATGGACCTGACATCCATTCAAGACCCGTCATTTTTAAAGAAAATGTCGGTGACCGAGATCGAAGCGCTTGGCGCAGACATCAGACGGTTCTTGATTGAAAAATTGGCAGAAACGGGAGGGCATCTCGGACCGAACCTCGGCGTTGTCGAGTTGACGCTTGCCTTGCACCGTGTATTTGACAGCCCGAAAGATCAACTCGTATGGGACGTGGGGCATCAAGCCTATGTCCACAAAATTTTAACGGGACGGACGAACCAGTTCGACACGCTTCGCCAGTATAATGGCTTATGTGGGTTTCCGAAGCGCTGTGAGAGCGAGCACGATGTATGGGAGACGGGGCACAGTTCGACCTCGTTGTCGGCGGCAATGGGGATTGCCATCGCCAACGAGCTAAAAGGGCGAGCGAATGATCGCGCCATCGCCATCATCGGAGACGGTGCTCTCACGGGCGGAATGGCGCTCGAAGCACTCAATCACATCGGGGCCGAGAAACAAAACGTCATCGTCATTTTAAACGACAATGAAATGTCGATCGCGCCAAACGTCGGGGCGATGCATAATATGCTCGGCCGGATGCGCGCGTCACGTAAACTGAAGCATGCCCGCGAGGAAGTCGAAGCGCTCATCAAGCACATCCCGATTGTCGGAAGTTCGCTCGAACGCAGTGGCGAACGAGTCAAGTATATGTTGAAGTCGGCACTCATACCGGGTACGTTCTTCGAAGAACTTGGCTTCACTTACTTTGGACCGACGGACGGTCACGATTTGAAAGATTTGCTCGAGACACTCGAGTATGCGAAAAAAATTGATGGACCGGTACTCGTCCATGTCATCACGAAAAAAGGCAAAGGCTATCGCCCGGCCGAACTAGACGGCATCGGGACGTGGCACGGTCTCGGACCGTACAAGATTGAATCTGGTGAAGTCATTAAAGGGAAAGTCAAAGGACCGAGTTATTCAAAAGTCGTGGCCGAAACGATCACGAAAGTCGCGGAGACGGATGAGCGTGTGACGTTGATCACGCCAGCGATGAGCGTCGGTTCGAAACTGGACTGTTTCAACAAGCAATTCCCGGAACGCATGTTTGACGTCGGCATCGCCGAGCAACATGCGGTCACGCTCGCCGGAGGTCAAGCGACACAAGGTCTCAAACCGGTCGTTTCGATTTATTCGACGTTCTTCCAGCGCGCATATGATCAGCTCGTGCACGATATTTGCCGCCAAAACTTGAACGTCGTCTTCACGATTGACCGGTCGGGCCTTGTCGGCGCCGACGGGGAGACGCACCAAGGCGTGTTCGATATCGCCTTCATGCGCCATGTGCCAAATATTCGGATTTTGATGGCGAAAGATGAGGAAGAATTGCAACATCTCGTCTACACGGCGTTAAAATACGATGATGGACCGATTGCTGTGCGGTTCCCGCGCGGAGAAGGCATCGGTACCCCGATGAGTGAGACGTTGCGTGAACTTCCGCTCGATGAGTGGGAAGTCGTGGCTGACGGGACGGACGTGGCCATCTTGACGTTCGGGCCGCAAGTGCAAGATGCGCTAGAAGTGAGAACGCTCCTCGAAGGACAACGGAGCGTACGGGTCATCAACTGCCGTACGATCAAACCGCTCGACGATGCGATGCTTACCGCGCTCTATGAGGAAGGCATCCCGCTCGTCACGCTCGAAGAGGCCGTTCTTGCCGGAGGATTCGGAAGCAGCGTGCTCGAGCATGCGAGTGATGCGAGACAGTTCCCGCGCGTCCTTCGTCTAGGGATTCCGGACCGTTATATTGAACATGGCGCGGTCAATCAACTGCTAGAAGAAATCGGGCTCAGACCGTCTCAAATCGCGGAATCGGTAGAGCAGTTCATTCAAATGACAAATCGACAGAATGTGTGAGGAATTATGGAAAAACGAAATAAAACAAGATTAGATGTATTGCTCGTCGATCGCGGGTTAGCGGAGACGAGAGAGAAAGCGAAACGGGCCGTCATGGCCGGAATCGTTTACAGCGGGACCGAACGGCTCGATAAAGCCGGCGATAAAGTGTTTGACGACATCCCGCTCGAAGTCAAAGGGCAGACAATGCCTTACGTCGGCCGTGGCGGGCTAAAGCTTGAAAAAGCACTCCAAGTGTTCCCGCTCGACGTCTCCGGGCGTATCGGGATCGATATCGGCTCGTCGACGGGTGGTTTTACCGACTGTGCCCTTCAAAACGGGGCGACGCAAATGTATGCGGTCGACGTCGGTTACAATCAGTTGGCTTGGAAGCTTCGGAGCGACGAACGCGTCGTCGTCATGGAACGGATGAACTTTCGGCACGCGACGAACGAGCAGTTCCCGATTCAACCCGACTTTGCGACGATTGACGTCTCGTTCATCTCGCTTCGGCTGATGATTCCGCCGTTAAAACAAATTTTAAAACCGGACGGTGTCGTCATGGCGCTCATCAAGCCTCAATTTGAGGCCGGTAAAGCGGATGTCGGAAAAAAAGGCATCGTTCGGGACCGGTCGATTCATGAACGCGTCGTCAATGAGATGGTCCGCTACTTCGCATCTGAAGGGTTCTGGGTCGAAGGGCTCGACTTCTCGCCGATCACTGGCGGTGACGGCAATATCGAATTCTTGCTGTTCGCCCGTTACACAGGGATCGGTGGGGTCGAACCAGCTCTCGACGTGTCAGCGGTCATCGACAAGGCACATACTCAACTGAAGAAAACCGTATGAACAGCTGCAGACGATTTGTCTGCAGCTGTTTTTGAAGGTGGTTGCTCACCATATCTTTCCTTTTCAACCTTGGAATGGTAGACCTTTTTTCGCCAATACTTTAGAATGATACTGTATATGTGAAACGAAAAATGAGGTGTCAGGTTGTATGAACAAAGGACAACGATTGATTAAAATTCGAGAGATCGTTACGAATCGTGAAATTGAGACCCAAGATGAACTCGTGGACGAACTCCATCGGTCTGGTTACCCAGTGACGCAGGCGACAGTGTCGCGTGACATTAAAGAACTTCATCTCGTCAAGGTGCCGCTCAATGACGGCCGCTATAAGTATAGTCTGCCGGCCGACCAGCGCTTCAACCCGTATGGCAAGATGAAACGGATACTCGGCGACAGCTTCGTCTCAGTCGACTCGGCCCAAAACTTGGTCGTCATGAAAGTGTTGCCCGGTAATGCGGACGCGATCGGCGTCTTGATTGACCACTTGTCATGGGATGAATTGATCGGGACAGTGTGCGGGGATGATACGATCTTGATGATTGCACGGGATGAGGACCAGGCGAAGCAGATCATCGAACGACTACTCGGAATGTTATGAGGTGAATTATCAGATGTTAGCAGAACTATCGATCAAACAATTTGCGATCATCGATGAATTGAACGTCACGTTCAAGCGCGGGATGACCGTATTGACCGGAGAGACGGGGGCGGGAAAATCAATTCTCTTGGATGCGATCGGACTGCTCGTCGGAGGACGAGGTTCGAGTGAATTCGTGCGTTACGGTCAAGATAAAGCGGAAATCGAAGGGCTGTTCGTCGTCGAACCCGATCACCTGATCATCGAGGCGGCGACGCAGTACGGAATCGAGATCGAGGAAGGGACCGTCATTTTGCGCCGTGATTTACATAGTAGCGGCAAGAGTGTGTGTCGTGTCAACGGCAAAATGATGCCGCTGTCGACGTTGCGTGAGTTGGGACGTCTCTTGGTCGATATTCATGGACAACACGAGCACCAACATTTGATGGATGCCGAGCACCATCTCGGCATATTGGACAGTTTCGGCGAAACGGATCTGGCCCCGTTGTTAGCGCGTTATCACGAGACGTACACCGATTGGAAACGTGTCGCTGATGAACTGAAACGACTCAGCCAGAGCGAGCAGGAATTGGCCCAACGAATGGACTTATTATCGTTTCAAACGAATGAAATCGACGCGGCCGAGCTCAAAGTCGGGGAAGAGCAGGCGTTGACTAAAGAACGGAACGAACTTGCAAACTTTGAACGGATTCATCAGCACGTCCGCTTGTCCTACGACGCCGTTGCGGACGAGGGGAAAGGGATTGATCAAATCGGCATCGCGATGCGGGAGATGGAGGAAGGTTCGGCGCTCACGGCGTCACTTGCGCCGATGGCCGAGACGATCTCGAACGCGTACTTCCTGCTTGAAGACGCCAAGTTCCAATTGCGCGACCAACTCGATTCGCTTGAATTTGATCCGATCCGGCTCGATGAGATTGAAACGCGCCTCGCGTTGTTCCAACAATTAAAACGGAAATACGGGGCGACGATTGACGACGTCATCACGTACGGAGAAAAAATCACAGAAGAGTTAAAAACGATGACAAATCGGGAAGAACATCTTCAAGAAATAACAGATCGACTCGACAGACTCGAACATTTGATGCGTTCGGCCGGCCTCGAGTTGTCGGCAGCAAGGAAACGAGCGGCCGGCGAGCTTGAGAAGGCGATTCAGCGTGAGTTGAAAGAGCTCTACATGGAGAAGACGAAGTTCGAGGTCCGGTTCAAAGAAGTGTCGTACAAGACGGACGGGCTCGATCAAGTCGAATTCTATATGATGACGAACGTCGGAGAGCCGTTCAAGCCGCTAGCGAAAGTCGCCTCGGGCGGAGAGCTGTCACGGGTCATGCTCGCGTTAAAATCGATTTTCTCAAGGACGGTCGGTGTCGCGTCAATTATCTTTGACGAAGTCGATACGGGTGTCTCGGGACGGGTTGCCCAAGCGATGGGGGAGAAGATTTTCCGCTTGTCGGTCGGTTCACAAGTGCTTTGTATCACGCATTTGGCCCAAGTGGCCGCCATGGCGGATCATCACTTGTATATTACGAAGACCGAGACGGACGAACGGACGAAGACAAACGTCGCCGCGCTTAACCATGAGGACCGCATCGATGAACTCGGAAGAATGATTGCCGGTGCGCAAATGACCGATCTGACGAAACAGCATGTGGAGGAGCTACTTGATATGTCCCTCCAATTAAAACGGAAGTTTATCGAAGGAGTGTCTTAATTGATTACATTATGCATTGCGGACGACAATCGTGAAATCGTCGACTTGTTGACTCGACAACTTGAGTCCGAGTCCGACTTGAAAGTCGTAGGGACCGCTTTCGACGGCGAAGCATGCTTAGACGTCGTCAAGACACACCAGCCGGACGTGCTACTGCTAGATATCATCATGCCGCATCTTGACGGGATCGGTGTGCTAGAACGGCTTCAAGTAGACTTGCCGCACACGAAGCCGGAAGTGATCATGCTCAGCGCTTTCGGGAAAGATGAAGTCACGAAACAGGCCGTTCAACTGGGTGCTTCTTATTTCTTGGTCAAACCGTTCAACATTCAACAACTGATCTCTAAAATCCGCGAGCTGGCCGCGGGTTCAAGCCGCGAGTTCGAGCCGATGTCGCCAGAAGAACTCGACATCTCGCTCTTGTTGCAACAGCTCGGCATCTCGCCGCGGATCAAAGGGTTTAAGTATATCCGCCAAGCGGTCGTCTATGTTAGGGAGCGGCAAGAACTTTTAGGGTTGATCACAAAGGAATTGTATCCGATGATCGCCAAAGAACATGAGACGACGTCGTCTCGGGTCGAGCGGGCGATGCGTCACGCGATTAAGACGGCTTGGGAAAACGGGATGCGGGATCACGAGATGTTTGACGGTCGTCCAGAGCGAGAGCGCAGCCCGAAAAACTCAGAATTTATTTCGTATTTCGTCACGTACCAATCGTTCAAACAACAATGAAGGAGTCAGGGGAATCCCCCTGATTTCTTTTCTTTTTTTATAAAGAAAGCGCTTGCATTTTTGATGATTCTTGTTATAATAAAGGTGTACCAAGTTACTTGGACGAGCGTCAGATGAACGCTTTCTAACATGTTCCGGAACAGGTTAGAGCAAGAAATCATCTCGGCTCGCTATCCGTTAATAGCTCAGAGGTGCGAACGACATCTCAAATCGTTATTGTTCCGACGAGAGGTCGCGACATTCGCTCATTTGCGAGACGATTCCGACATCGGTTCGAAGCTAGGGACCCATGTCAGGGTAAAACGAATCGTTCAGTTGACCAAAAGGAGTGTTGTCAATCGTTGAACATCTCATGGCAAGCGTTCGACTTCACAATGGATGGTTGGACATGACCCGATGAACATTTGTTAGTAACTCGAATGAGTACGTTTCCGTTCACGCAAGACGGCAGTTACTAATTTCTTTCAAACTTCTTCATTAAGAAGACCATTGGATCTCATGTCAAAGCAGTATAGCAAGTCTGAAAGGAGATCATCCGTAGTGATCACAATTCAATATGAATAAAAAGGTTCCGCACTTGAAATGAAGTCAAGTTAGGGAACCTTTTTTTTGTGTGTTCAAGAATCTATTCGTGGGACTTTTCCTGTCTTCTTGTCGCGATTAAAGATATACCCTGCAACGAAACCGATACCGCCCATTGCCAGTAACAGACCGAACGTTCCTTGCAACATCGATGCTGCAGCAACCGACTCGATCCATGTGAACGGGGCACTCGTTTTTAAAAAGAAGCTGTCACGTAAAAGCTTGATGCCGTAGACACCGAATAGGCCTGGGATGATTAGGATCAGAAGCGCGATCGCACGCATAGTATCTCCTCCTTTTCCACTCATTATTTTAACAGAAAACGAGAGCGGAAACACTGCCTTTTTCGAAGAGTTGCGAAAAGGAAGGCGGTTGAGTAGCATGAATATAGATTAGGAAAATTGGGGGATTTTAAAAATGAATAAACGATTGTTGATTGTCGGAGCGGGGAAAGGCGGGACCGAGGTGCTCAAGATGCTCCTTGATTCCCCACTCGTCACCGTCGCTGCCGTCATCGACTCGGACATAGCGGCAGAGGGGTTGAAGCTAGCACGGAGTTGGGGGATCCAGACTTCGAGCGATTGGCACGCGTGTGCCGACAAAAAAGTCGACTTTGTGATCGAGACGACCGGACAGAGCGAGACGTTCGTTGAACTGAAGGACCATTTTTCGGAGGCGGTCGTGCTACCAGGCGAGTTTATCCGGATCGTCGTCGAGCGGCTGAAGCAGAACCAACAGATGCTCGAAGCGATCATCGACTGTACGAGCGAGGCGATCTCGGTCGCCGACCATAACGGGAATACGATTTTAATCAATCCGTCCTATACCCGCCTGACCGGATTTAAAAAAGAAGATGTCGTTGATAAACCGGCGACGGCCGACATTGGAGTGCAGGAGAGCGTGCACTTGAAAGTTTTATCGACTGGTCAAGGCGTACGTGATATTCGGATGCAGATCGGGGCGACGCGCCGAGACATCCTCGTCAACGCCGAACCGATTGTGGTCGAAGGGAAGCTGCGCGGTTCCGTCGGCGTCATTCGCGACGTGTCCCAAATCCGGGCGTTGCGTGATGAGTTGAAGGAAGCGAAGACGCGGATTCGCAACTTGGAGGCGAAATATCAATTTACAGATATCATTGCGACGAGCGAAGCGATGCGCTTCGTCATCGAACAAGCCCGCCTAGCGGCACTCACGCCGGTCACCGTGCTCATACGCGGCGAGTCCGGCACCGGCAAAGAACTGTTCGCCCACGCCATCCACGGCGAATCGCCGCGGAAGTTTAAAAAGTTTGTCCGGGTCAACTGTGCAGCCATCTCGCCGACGCTGTTAGAGAGCGAACTGTTCGGGTATGAGGATGGTGCGTTCAGCGGGGCAAGGCGCGGCGGGAAAGTTGGCTATTTCGAGGAGGCGGACGGCGGATCTTTGTTTTTAGACGAGATTGGCGAACTCCCGGTCGACGTTCAAGTCAAGCTACTCCGGGTCCTCCAAGAACATGAAGTCGTTCGAGTCGGGGGCACGAACGCGATCCCGGTCGATGTCCGGATCATCGCGGCGACGAACGCGAACTTAGAACAGAAAGTGGCGGACGGGACGTTTCGCGAGGATTTATATTATCGGATCAACCGGATGCCGATCCACATCCCGCCGCTCCGTGACCGACTTGAAGAGATCGAGCCGCTTTGCGAGCGGATTATCCGTAAACTGAATCAAGAGTATGGTCGACTCGTCCATGGGGTCGATCAAGCTGCGATTGAACTATTAAAGAGTCAATACTGGAAAGGGAACGTCCGTGAGCTTGAGAATGTGATCGGCCGGGCGATGATTTATATGGCGAGTTCTGAGCAATGGATCGCTCCCCATCACCTTCAACTATCGACACGGACCGTCACGGCGCGATCAGTCGAAGCCGTATCGCTTCAAGACGCCGTCGCTCGCTATGAACGAGACTTGATCGACCGGGCGATCGCTGAAGCGGACGGGAACAAATCAGAAGCAGCGCGGCGGTTACACATCTCGATCCGGACGCTGTATAATAAACTTGAACGTCTGCAGTAATATGCATGCATAATTCTGCTTACTATGCAATGTATTGCAGGGTGGTTCTTCGTTTAAAGCGCTTTCAAAAGCGGAAGCAAACTTGCATAATATAAAGTGTAGACAGGTTAGGGGGGACAACGATGAACTTTGACAGGATGCTTGAACGGGCAAAACGGTTAGATGGATGTACCGTGTCGATTGCCGGGGCGGCCGACGTGGAAGTGATCCGCGCCGTCAAGCTTGCGACCGACCATGGATTGTCACGATTTATCCTATTCGGGGATGCCCGGGAGATTAAACGCTTGTGTGATGAACATGACATTGCCGAGTCGACGATCGATATTTTACACGTCAAGGGAGAAGCCGATATCGCCAAACGAGCGACGCTCGCGGTTCGCAACGGTGAGGCTGATGTCCTCATGAAAGGAATGGTGTCGACCTCGGTCTTCATGAAGGCGGTGCTCAGCCGGGAGGCGGGACTAAGGACGAATCGCACGCTAAGCCACGTCGCCTTGTTCCAAATTCCAAATCGAGAGCGGTTGATCGGTGTGACCGACGCGGCGATCCATATCGCTCCGACGCTCGAAGAGAAAGTCGATATCATTCATAATGCGGTCGGCGCGATGCGAGACATCGGTTACGAGTTGCCACGTGTCGCTGCAATCGCGGCAGTTGAAGTGGTCAATCCGCAAATGACCGCGACGACCGACGCCGCGCTCCTTGCCCAGATGAACCGGCGCGGCCAAATCAAGGGTTGCGTCGTCGATGGACCGCTCGCACTCGACAACGCCGTCGACATGATTGCCGCCAAACAAAAAGGGATCGCTAGTGAAGTTGCCGGACAAGCCGACCTATTGCTCGTCCCATACATAGAGGTCGGCAACGTCCTTTATAAATCGATCATGTACTTCGCCGGGGCCAGCGTCGCGGCGATCGTCGTCGGGGCCAGTGCCCCCGTCGTCTTGACGAGCCGGGCCGATACGGCCGAGGCGAAACTTTATTCGCTCGCGTTCGCCCTACTGCACGCTAAAAAATAACTGATGACTCAGGAGGAATAAAAAATGATGGAAACAAACATGGAACCACGCTTTCGAATTTTTGACGTATTGCAGGCTGAGGACTATGAACAGATCGTATTTTGCCAAGATCAAGCATCAGGCTTGAAAGCGATCATAGCGATTCATGATACGACGCTCGGACCAGCCCTCGGCGGACTGCGGATGTGGAATTATACATCAGAAGAAGAGGCGCTCACAGACGTGCTACGTCTCGCCAAAGGGATGACGTACAAGAATGCGGCGGCGGGACTCAACCTCGGCGGCGGGAAAGCCGTCATCATCGGGAACGCGAAGACGGACAAATCGGAAGCATTGTTCCGTGCCTTTGGCCGCTACGTCCAGTCGCTCAGCGGTCGCTACATCACGGCTGAAGACGTCAACACGACCGTCGCCGATATGGACTTCATCCATATGGAGACCGACTACGTGACGGGCGTCAGCCCTGCGTTCGGCTCGAGCGGCAACCCGTCTCCTGTTACTGCATACGGTGTCTATCGCGGCATGAAGGCGGCCGCGAAGTGGAAGTTCGGTTCCGACTCGCTCGCCGGCAAGACGGTCGCCGTCCAAGGTGTCGGGAACGTCGCCTATAACTTGTGCCGCCACTTGCATGAGGAAGGCGCGCATCTGATCGTCACGGACATTAACGAAGACGCGCTCAAACGAGCCGAGACGGACTTTGGGGCGACAGTCGTCAAACCGGATGAGATTTATGCGGTCGAGTGTGACATCTTCGCGCCATGTGCGCTCGGTGCGGTCATCAACGATGCGACGATCCCGCAACTGAAAGCTCAAATCGTGGCCGGTGCGGCCAACAACCAACTCGCTGAAGACCGTCACGGCGACGTGTTAGAGGAGCGAGGCATCTTGTACGCACCAGATTTCGTCATCAATGCCGGCGGTGTCATCAACGTGGCCGATGAGCTCGAAGGGTACAACCGCGAGCGGGCCATGAAGAAAGTCGACTTGATTTATGACAACATGCAGCGTGTGTTCGAAATCGCTGAACGGGACGGGGTACCGACTCACGTCGCGGCAGAGAAGATGGCCGAAGAGCGCATCCAGATGATGTCGCGCTCGCGCAGCCAGTTCTTGAAAGTCGAAAAAAGCCTGTTAGGTGGGCGCTAATATGACGAGACAGCTCGTTCTAGCGATCAACCCGGGATCGACGTCAACGAAAGTCGGTTTATTTGAGGGCTCAGACGAAATTTTGTCGAAAACGGTCCGCCACGGAGAAGATGTCACAGGATTGTCACTCCCGGAACAATTGCCTCACCGGGAGCAAGAAGTACGGGACTTGTTAATTGAATCGGGCATCGCCGGCGAATCGTTGTCGGCGATTGTCGGTCGCGGCGGACTGCTCGCCCCAATGACTTCAGGGACGTATGCCGTCAATGAACTCATGCGCGAAGATCTCACGAGCGGGCGTTACGGCGTGCACGCATCCAACTTGGGCGGCTTGATCGCCCATAAGCTCGGAGAATTATTTCAAGTACCGAATTTTATCGTCGACCCGGTAGTCGTCGACGAGATGCATGACCTCGCTCGAGCGACGGGCATGCCGGAAATCAATCGACGGAGCATCTTCCACGCCTTGAATCAAAAAGCCGTGGGCAAGCGCTTCGCAGCAGAAAATGGAAGCGATTACAACGAGCTCAACTTGATTATCGCGCATCTCGGGGGCGGCATCACGGTCGGGGCGCACGCGTCCGGAAACGTCATCGATGTGAACAATGGACTCGATGGGGACGGTCCGCTCGCACCGGAACGAGCCGGCTCGATTCCTGTTGGACAGGTAGTAGAACTATGTTATAGTACCAGGTATAATAAAGACGATATGAAACAGAAAATCGTCGGTCGCGGTGGATTGTATGCGCACCTCGGGACGGTCGACGCCATCGAGATCGAAGACCGGATGGCGGCAGGTGACGATAAGGCCGCACTTCTCTATGAGACGATGGCGTACCGAGTCGCCCAAGAGATCTCCAAGCACGGGGCCACGCTGTCAGGGAACGTCGATGCCATCATCTTGACGGGCGGGATCGCCTACTCGGATTGGCTGACCGGGAAGATCAAAGACCGGGTCGGCTACTTGGCACCCGTCCACGTCTATCCGGGTGAGGATGAATTGAAGGCGCTCACGGAAGGGGCCCTCCGGATCATCCGGCAAGAAGAAGCTGTAAAAGCATATGAGGGGGATACACATGGCACGAGAATTTGATGTCATCGTCATCGGCGGCGGACCTGGTGGTTACGTCGCCGCGATCAAAGCGGCGCAGGCCGGTAAGCACGTCGCGATCGTCGAGGCGGAAAAACTAGGCGGGACATGTCTACATAAAGGCTGCATCCCGACAAAAGCGCTCTTGAAGGCAGCGCACGTCTATCAAACGGCGAAACATGGCGAAACGTATGGCGTAGAAGTCGGGACGGTCACGTTCAACATGGGACGGGCACAAACGTTCAAACGAGAGCTCGTCTCCGGCCTTGAGAAAGGCATCGAGCACTTGATGAAGCAAGGGAAAATCGAAGTGTTCCGCGGCAAAGCCTCGATCTTGGGACCGAGCATCTTCTCGCCCCAACCGGGAACGGTCGCGGTCGAGGATGAAACCGGCGAGTCGGAGCTGTTGTTGCCGAACCAGTTGATCATCGCGACGGGATCGATCCCCCGGGAGCTCCCAGGGTTGCCGTTCGATCATGAGCGCATCCTCAATTCAGACGACTTGCTCCAGTTCGAGCAGTTGCCGACGTCCATCGCCATCATCGGAGGCGGCGTCATCGGCGTCGAATGGGCGTCGATGCTGATCGACCTCGATGTCGACGTGACGCTGATCGAGGTCGGCGAACGTCTGTTACCGCTCGAAGACAAGGCCGTCTCGCGAGAAGTCGAGCGACTGCTCAAGAAACGCGGCGTGCGTGTGAAGAAAAATGTGACGGTCGACCCGGAACGCACGACCGTGTCAGCGGACGATGTCGCGCTCGCGGTCGGCGACGAAGAGATCACGGTCGACTGTGTGCTCGTCTCGATCGGTCGGATCGCGAATACGGAAGACCTCGGGCTGCAGAACACGTCGATCATCGTCGAGAACGGCGTCATCCAAGTCGACTCGCAATATCGGACGAAAGAACGTCACATCTTTGCGATCGGCGACTGCATCGGAAAACTCCAGCTCGCCCACGTCGCGTCAGCTGAAGGTGTCAAAGCGGTCGAAGCGATTCTCGGTCAAGAACCGACACCGCTCGACTACAACGTCATCCCGCGCTGTGTATATGGTGTACCCGAAGTCGCATCGGTCGGATTGACCGAAGAGGCGGCAAAAGCAGCGGGACACGTTGTCAAGACGGGGACGTACCGTTTCAACGGTCTCGGGAAAGCCCGGATCGAAGGACAGGCCGACGGATTCGTCAAGCTGATCTCAGATTCGGACACTGACGACCTGCTCGGAGTGCACATCGTCGGACCGAAAGCGACAGAACTGATCACTGAAGGCGGGCTCGCCCTCGTCTTGAACGCGACGGCTTGGGAGATGGGTCAGCTCGTCCACCCGCACCCGGCACTGAGCGAAGCATTCCAAGAAGCGGCGCTCGCCGTGGACGGGTTACCGATTCACGCCTAAGGAGGAAACAGAAAATGGAACAAATGACTGTGAATTCATATGAAGAGCTCGGTTTGTCGAAACAAGACCTCACCGCGATGTTTGAGACGATGGTCCGGGCCCGTAAAATCGATGAACGGATGTGGAAATTGAACCGAGCCGGGAAAATCCCGTTCGTCGTCTCGTGTCAAGGACAAGAAGCGGCCCAAGTCGGGGCGGCGTTCGCCCTCGAGAAAGGGACCGACTACATTCTCCCATACTACCGGGACGTCGCCGTCGTCTTGCATTTCGGTCAGACGGCGCGTGACTTGATGTTGTCGGCGTTCGCCAAAGCGGAAGACCCGAACTCGGGCGGCCGGCAAATGCCAGGTCACTTCGGCTCGAAACAACTTCGCATCGTGACGGGGTCGTCTCCGGTGACGACGCAAGTACCGCATGCGGTCGGTGTCGCACTCGCGGCCAAACTGAAAAAAGAAGAGCTCGTCACGTTCGTATCGTTCGGTGAAGGCTCGTCGAACCAAGGGGACTTCCACGAAGGGGCAAACTTTGCCGGCGTGCATAAGCTTCCGGTCATTTTGTTCTGTGAGAACAACAAGTACGCGATCTCGGTACCGCTGTCGAAGCAACTCGCTTGCGAGCGCGTCTCGGACCGGGCGAAAGGATACGGGATGCCAGGAGTGACGGTTGACGGGATAGACCCGATCGCCGTCTACGTCGCCGTGAAAGAGGCCCGCGCCCGCGCACTCCGCGGAGAAGGGCCGACGTTGATCGAGGCGGAAGTCGAACGGCTCGTGCCGCACTCGTCGGATGATGATGACAAGGCGTACCGCTCGTCAGAAGAACTCGCCGAACTGAAAAACCGCGACGGGATCCAGTTGTTCCGGAAGCGATTGCTCGAAGATGGCGTCGCAACCGAGGCCGAACTCACAGACATCGAGACGAAAGTCGACGTCGAAGTGAACGAAGCGACGACGTACGCCGACAAGGCGCCTTATGCGTCACCGGAATCGACGATGGACCACGTGTACGAGGGGGATAACTGATGAAAACGTTTATTGAAGCGATCAACGAAGCAATCCATGAAGAGATGGAACGCGATGAGAACGTGTTCGTGCTCGGTGAGGACGTCGGCGTCCGCGGTGGTGTCTTCCGGGCGACGCAAGGCTTGATTGAAAAGTATGGTGAGGACCGTGTCATCGATGCTCCGCTCGCTGAAAGTGCGATCGCAGGCGTTGGGATCGGTGCGGCCATGTATGGGATGCGGCCGATCGCCGAGATGCAGTTCGCCGACTTCATCATGCCGGCCGTCAACCAAATCGTGTCCGAGGCGGCGAAAATCCGTTATCGCTCGAACAATGACTGGACGTGCCCGATGGTCATCCGGGCGCCGTTCGGGGGCGGGATCCATGGCGCGCTCTATCATTCACAGTCGGTCGAGGGCATGTTCAACTCGACGCCTGGTTTGAAAGTCGTCATCCCGTCCGACCCGGTCGACGCCAAAGGACTGCTCAAGGCGGCGATCCGTTCGAACGATCCTGTCCTCTTCTTTGAGCATAAACGGGCGTACCGCTTGTTAAAGGCGGACTTACCGACTGACGACTATACGGTCGAAATCGGCAAGGCCGCCGTCAAACGCGAAGGCGACGACGTGACGATCATCACGTACGGCCTCTGTGTCCATATGGCCCAAGAAGCCGCGAAGACGCTCGAGGCGGAAGGGATCAGCACGCATATTTTGGATTTACGCACGGTCTATCCGCTCGATCAAGACGCGATCGTCGAAGCCGTCAAGAAGACGGGTAAAGTCCTGCTCGTGACCGAAGACAACAAAGAAGGTAGCATCATCGGGGAAGTTGCAGCCATCATCGCCGAGAAAGCGCTGTTTGAACTCGATGCGCCGATCGAGCGCTTGGCAGGGCCGGACGTGCCGGCGATGCCATACGCGCCACCGATGGAGAAGTATTTCATCGTATCCCCTGAAAAAATTGCGGAGCGGGCCCGTCAGCTCGCTGCGTTTTAAGGAGGGGTCTCATGGAACAGACAATCAAAATGCCACAACTCGGGGAAAGTGTGACCGAAGGGACGATCACGACATTCCTCGTCAAGCCGGGCGACCGGGTCGAAGAGTATGAACCACTCGCTGAGGTCATGACCGATAAAGTGACGGCCGAGATCCCGGCGACGAGTGCTGGGATCATTAAAGAGCTGTTGATTGGTGAAGGCGATACCGTTAGCGTCGGAACACCAGTCTTGACGATGGAAGTCGCAAGCGCTACCGATGAGCCCGCCGAAGTGACAACTGAAGACACGAAGCAGCCGGAACAGGCTGCGGTCGTCGCGACCGTTCCTGTTTCCGCGCCGCCGCGTAATAGAAGCGCGAACGGGCGTTTCTCACCGGCCGTCATCCGTCTCGCGAGTGAGAACGATATCGATTTGGATCAACTCGACGGCTCAGGACTCGGTGGCCGGATCACGCGGAAAGACGTCCTTCGTTACTTATCGGAAGGTCGTCCGCGCCAACCGGAACCGGCGACGCAAGTACCGGTCCAAGAGACGATGACGCAAGTGAAGCTCGATGTGCCAGAAACCGTCACGAAACCGTCCGTCGCGCCAATGACCGCATCGACACCGAATGAGTCGTCAGACCGCATCGAGATGATCCCGACGGCGGGTGTCCGTCAAGCGATCGCGAGCAACATGGTCCGCTCGAAGCACGAGGCACCGCACGCGTGGCTCATGATCGAAGTCGACGTGACGAACCTCGTCGAGGCGCGCGCCAAATTGAAAGATGAGTTCTTCGAACGGGAAGGCGTCAAGTTGACGTTCATGCCGTTCTTCATGAAGGCGGCGGTCGAGGGTCTGAAGAAACATCCGATGATGAATTCGGAGTGGGCCGGGGACCATATCAAAGTCCATAAAGATATCCATCTATCGGTCGCCGTCGCGGCGAACGATGCGCTCTACGTCCCGGTCATCAAGCATGCGGACGAGAAGAATATCAAAGGGCTCGCCGTCGCGCTTCAAGACGTCGCCGGCCGTGCCCGCGCGAACCGTTTGAAAGCCGACGAGATGCGCGGCGGCACGTTCACGATCAACAATACGGGTGCTTTCGGCTCGATCCAATCGGCCCCGATCTTGAACTACCCGCAAGCGGCGATCCTCTCGGTCGAGTCGATCGTGAAGCGTCCCGTCTGGGTGAACGGTATGTTCGCGGCACGCGACATGGTCAACTTGTGCATGTCGGTCGACCATCGCGTCCTCGACGGTCTCGTCGCCGGACAGTTTTTACAGGCGATCAAACAGTCGCTCGAATCAATCGACCCGAACACGTACACGCTTTATTGAGCCAAAAAGGGGCTGGGACATAACTAGCCTGTTTTAAAGCTTTTCAATAAAAAGAGGGGTCCGGTCACCGATTTTCGGTGGCCGGACCCCTTCTTTGCACTTCCCCCGATGCCCACGGCGATGAACTTC
>NZ_SJUQ01000031.1:0-30864 GCF_004337045.1 Exiguobacterium sp. SH5S4 | reverse complement strand
TGGCGCGAAACAAAACGTCAGACCTGAAAGGCATGACGTTACAGAGCGTGATGGCGATCATCGCGGTAAACCTGAAGCGGATCATCACCCTCTCAAAAGAAAAAACAGGATAAGGGCAAGGAAAAAGGGCGATTGTCCCGACTTGAGTCGGTCCAATCGCCCTTTTTTCTGTTCACGCTCGGATAGAGCGGAGGTTTTTCAGTGCCCTCGGATAGATTCTGAGGGCTTTTCTGCTGCCCGGTGCCTTTGTCGACCAAGAAGATATGGCCATTTCCCGTCTCATACCAAGACGGTCACACTTCATCGTTCGGGCAAGCACGGAGCTGCTGTTTCACACGTGAATCGTTCCCCCTACATGGTGTGTGATGTCCGTCTCCGTCGGTTCGAACACGCCCGCTTCGGTGATGAGTCCGGTGATCAGTTCAGGCGGTGTGACGTCAAACGCCGGGTTAAAGACGGTGATCCCGACCGGCGCCGTCGGTTGTCCGCCGATATGGGTCACTTCTAGCGCGCTCCGCTCCTCGATTTGAATCACATCGTCCGCCGTTAAATCAAACGTCGAGTGCGGGGCCGCGACGTAAAACGGGATCCCGTAATGTTTAGCCAGGACGGCGAGCTGGAGCGTGCCGATCTTATTGGCGACGTGACCCGTCCGTGTGATGCGGTCAGCGCCGACGATGATGGCGTCGACTCCTTTCGCCTGAATCGTCCAAGCGGCCATATTGTCGGTGATGAGCGTGACGTCGATGTCGGCCCGGTCGAGCTCCCAGACGGTCAGGCGTGCCCCTTGGAGGAGCGGCCGCGTCTCACAAGCGAAGACGTTAAACGCGATACCTCGCTCTTTCCCGACGTAAAACGGCGCGAGCGCAGTCCCGTAACGCGACGTCGCGATCGCCCCGGCGTTACAGATCGTCAAGACGTTCCCCCCTGCCGGCAGCACCGTGAGCGCATGCTCCCCGATGGCCCGATACGTGTCGACGTCTCGCTCGAACAGCGCGATGGCCCGATGTTTGATGTCAGTCGCGATTCTTTCAAAGTCGTCTCCGACGTTGAATCCGAGAAGCGACTCGATCACGTTTTGCAGATTGACCGCCGTCGGACGGGTCGCGATCAATCGACGGCCGACGAGGTCGAGCCGGCGTGTGAAGTCCGGGTCATCCTGGAGGCGGACCGCTTCTTTCGCGAGCACGAATGCGCCGAAATAGGCGATGGCCGGCGCGCCTCGGACTTGTAACGTCTCGATGGCGTGCTCCGCCTGTTCGAGCGTCGCGATCGTCACGTACCGCTCTTCATGGGGCAGTAACGTTTGGTCTAAAATGACGAGCTCGTCCCGGTTCGGGTCGAAGCGAATGTTTTGGACTGTCATACGCGTACCCCCGCTAACAGCGTCACTAAATCATCGATCGAACGGATATCGTGGCGCTGTTTAATGAGCGTCGTGCCGAGCGTGAGCGCTTCCCGTTTCCGCTCGAGCCGGACCGTTTCCGGTAACGTCTCGAGGTCAGCGACTCCGGCGAGGCCGATGGCGCGGCGAATCAGTTCGCATCCGGCATAGCCGATCGTGTCGCTAAAGATGGTTTGAAGTAGCTCATCGACGAATCCGTCCGTGTTGAACGGTTCGACCGCCGTCTCAAACTTCGTCCGGAACGTCTTCTCAAACGTCTCCCATACCGTCAATACGTCCGTGAACCGTTCGAACCGTTTGAGTGGGTCATGGAACGTCGATAGCGTCAAATGGGCGACGATTTGCCCGATGTCAAAGCCGAACGGTCCGTAAAAAGCGAACTCCGGATCGATGACTTTCGTCTCTTGTTGCGTCGCGAAGATACTGCCTGTATGTAAGTCTCCGTGCAAGAGCGCGTCGTGTTTCGTGACGAAACCGACTTTCAGTTTCGTGACCTCCACTTTCAATTTCTGGTCACGCCAAAGCGCTTCGACGTCCTGACGGAGCGCGGTTTCGATGTTGTTCGATTCGGCATCTTTGTACGGATCGGTGAAGATCAGTTTTTCAGTGATGTCGCACAGTTCCGGGTTGTAGTAATCCCGTTCTTTCCGCTTCTTCTCAATCGGGCCGGCCGTATAGTCTGACGTCTCAAACAACGTCTGTCCTAAAAACTCACCGATGTGACGGGCGAGTTCAGGATACGTTTTCCCTTCCAAATAGCCCGTCCGGACGATATCAAAGTCGGACAAGTCCTCTAAAATCGTGTAGGCGAGCGTCCGGTCACTGCCGAGAACGACCGGGACGAAACGCGGGACGACGCTAGCGAATTCGCGCAACGCGAGCTGCTCGATCCACGCCCGTTCAAGTGTGAGCGGCCAACTCTCTCCGACGACTTTCGCATACGGTAGCGCCTGCTTGACGATGAGGCTCGTTTCGCCTTGACGGATGCGGAAGACGAGGTTCAAGTTGCCGTCCCCGATCTCCTCGCAATGCGCGATGCCCCCATCTTCGAGTAACCCTAACGTTCTGACGTGCTCGACGACTGTCTGTTCTGTAAATGGTTGATAAGCCATGTCTGTTTCCCCTTTCGGTATATTCCCCACAAAAAAAGCCCCTTTCTCCGCGAGAAAGAGGCACAGCCGTAACGGTTGTTCCTCTCATCTGTCAGACGTATGTCTGGTGGATGTAGCACCGTGCCTACTGGTCGGTTGCTGCGGCGTCATCGGGCCAATTCCCTCTGCCAACTCGCGATAAGAGTGTCATATTCGATTGTGTGAACTTGTTGTGATGAATGTTACTTACTCGAGCACCAAGTTGTCAACGTCAATTTTCGGACCCGGTGTTGTCTTTTCCCGGGCATATATAGAAACAATGAATTCAACTATTTTTTCTCAAAAAAAGGAATTGACGAACCGGATATTGTGTGACAAAATTCAATTAAATTTCACAACTTCAAAATACATTCTTATCAAGAGCAGACGGAGGGGACAAGCCCGATGATGTCGCAGCAACCGACCCGATTGGGCACGGTGCTAATTCTTGCAGCGTAAGCTGAGAGATAAGAGTTCATTTTTTTATGATGACCTCTTGCCTCGGCATGGGGTCATTTTTTGTTTGACCGGAAGGAGGAACGAACATGAGTATTACTGCCACATATGAAATCAGCCGGACGAACCGCGTCGCGACTGTCGCCGAGAAAATCGCCCTTGAACTGACCGTCGGCACATGGACGGAACTGCCCCACCTAGAGCAAGAACAATTAAAGGCGTATCGGGGCGAGGTCGTCTCAACGACGCACACGGAAACGACGAGTCGCTTCACAATCCGTTATCCGCTCCATAACGTCACGCCCGACTTCTCATCCATCTTGACGACGACGTTCGGGAAATTATCGCTCGATGACTCGGTACGCTTGATCGACTTGACGTTACCCGAAACGCTTGCGTCTGAATTCCCCGGAGCAAAGTTCGGTGTTCAAGGCGTTCGTGAGTTGCTCGACGTCCATGATCGCCCGCTCGTCATGAGCATCTTTAAAGGGATCATCGGCCGTGATTTACGCTTCTTAGAACAGCAACTTCGAGACCAGCTCGCCGGCGGCATCGACATCGTCAAAGATGATGAAATCCTATACGATAATCCGCTCACTCCGTCGCTTGAACGAGCTAAAATCGGGGCGGCCGTCATCCAAGAACAGTTCGAAACGACCGGGAAACGTTCGCTCTATGCCATCACGCTCAGCGGTCCGGTGTTCGGGCTACGTGACCAAGCGCTCCGCTTGATCGAGGCGGGCGCGACGGCACTGTTGTTCAACGTCTATACATACGGGCTCGACACACTCCGCGAACTCGCGAGCGATCCAACAATTAACGTCCCGATTTTGGCGCATCCGGCGTTCGCCGGCGCCTTGACCGGCTCGATCAGCCACTCGCTCTTGCTCGGGAAATTGTTCCGCCTCGCGGGGGCCGACTTGACGCTGTTCCCGTCCCCATACGGTTCACTCGCGACACCGTCCGATGAGGCGTTCGCGATTCGGGATAGCAGTGCTCGGCCGCACTGGGCGAAGCCGATTCTACCGGTCCCGTCGGCCGGCATCCATCCGGGGCTCGTCCCGGACATCATCCGTGATTTCGGCACAGACGTCGTCATCAACGCCGGCGGCGGCATCCACGGTCACCCAGACGGCGCGGCTGCCGGGGCCCGGGCGTTCCGACAAGCGATTGAGCAAGTAGTGGGCGTGGCGAGCCAGACGAACGAGCTCGAGGCCGCGCTAAAGGCGTGGTCAAAACAATGACGATTCACATCTTGTGTGACTTCGACGGGACGATCACGGCCGAGGACAACATCATCGCTTTGATGCGGGCGTTCGCACCGCCCGAATGGCACGCGCTCAAAGACGACGTGCTCGCTCAAGACATCTCGATCCGCTCCGGGGTCGGACAGATGTTCCAGCTGTTGCCGAGCGCTGACGCTTCGGCGTACCGTGACTACTTGCTGGACCGCATCACCTTGCGCCAAGGTTTCTCGACGTTTTTGGCAGAAGTCCGGCAACAAGTTTGGAAGTTCGACGTCGTCAGCGGCGGCATGGACTTTTTCGTGTACCCGATCTTGCAAGACCACGTCGCGCCGGACCACATCTACTGTAACGTCGCCGACTTCTCGGGCGAGACGGTACGCGTCGACTGGCCCTACGCCTGTGACGCGCATTGCACGAATGATTGTGGTTGCTGCAAACCGACAATCGCCCGGACGATCGTCGATCCCGTTGATCGCTTGATCGTCATCGGTGACTCGGTGACCGACTTCGAGATCGCCAAACGGGCCGATTTCGTCTACGCCCGTGGGCAACTCATCACGCTCTGTGAAGCAGAAGGCATCGCCTACGCCCCGTTCGAGACGTTCGACGACATCACCCATCACATGAAGGAGGTGCACGTATGAGCGTGACCGCACGTTGGCTTGAACTCGCCGACATTAAAGACGAACTCGCCGCGCGCGACTGGTTCCCCGGAACGAGTGGCAATTTGGCGATTCGTGTCTCCGACGACCCGCTGACCTTCCTCGTCACGGCGAGCGGACGCGATAAACGAAAACGGACCGCGGACGATTTCGTCCTCGTCGACGCGGCCGGCAGGTTACTTGGCGAACAAACTGGCAAACCGTCCGCTGAGACGTTGCTACACGTCGAGGTGTTCAACAAGACTGCGGCGACGTGTTCACTCCATGTGCACACGGTCGACAACAACGTCATCTCCGAGCTCCATGCCGTGAACGGTGAGGTCGTCTTCACGGGGCAAGAGATCATCAAGGCACTCGGGTATTGGGAAGAGGACGCGGTCGTCCGGGTCCCGATCATCGACAATCATGCCGACATCCCGACGCTCGCGGCCGCCTTCGCGCCTCACGTCCATTCAAGCGCCGGTGCCGTCCTCATCCGTAATCACGGCATCACGGTCTGGGGCGAGACGCCGGCTGCGGCGAAACGTTATTTAGAAGCATACGAATTTTTGTTCAGCTACACGTTAAAACTACGCGCCTTAGGCGTCCATTCATAAGGAGGAACTATCTATGGCAACTGTCTATTTCCAACAAACCGAAGAACGTCTCGTCGACCAATCTGAAGTGAACGTATTTTTAGAATCGCGCGGTATTCTGTATGAGCAGTGGGACATCGCTAAACTTCCGGTCGCGCTTCAAGAAAACTACGAACTGACGGACGACGACAAGCAAGCCATCCTCGCAACGTTCCGTGACGAGATTCAAGACGTGTCGGAGCGCCGCGGCTATCAAACGGCCGACGTCATCTCGCTGTCTGACGCGACACCGAACTTGGACGAACTGCTCGTCAACTTCCAAAAGGAACACCATCATACGGACGACGAGGTCCGCTTCATCGTCAGCGGGCACGGCATCTTCGCCATCGACGACGCCGAACGTGGCTACTTCAACATCGAACTCAATCCCGGCGATTTGATTTCGGTCCCGGTGAACACGCGCCACTACTTCACGCTCCAAGACGACCGCCAAGTCGTCGCCGTCCGCATCTTCGTGACGACAGAAGGCTGGGTGCCGATCTACGAGAAGCAAGACGTGACTGCCTAACAAAAAATCCTGCCTTCCGCATACGCGAAAGACAGGATTTTTTTAATGCTTGACCGCTGTCGGTTTGGAAGAGAACCAACCCCAAACAGCAATCCCGACCATGACCGACCAGAAGAACAGTGTCCAACCTAACGAGTGGACAAAACCGTCTGGAAGACCCATGAACGCGAACGGTGTACCGGCAATCAGTTCCTTGAAGCCAGGGTGTTCGAGGACGAGTACCGTCAACTTCACACCGACCCAGCCGACGATGAGGAAGGCGGCCGTCTCAAGTGTCGGACGTTGATGCAGCAGCTTCACGAAGACGCGGGCCGCGAATCGCATCAAGATGACCCCGATGAGTCCACCCGTCAAGACGACGAAGAATTGACCTGAGTCGATTCCACCGATCTCTCCAAGACCGAGCGGCGGCAAGCTGACTGCGAGTGCGACCGCTGCCAAGATCGAGTCGACCGCGAAAGCGATGTCGGCGAACTCGACTTTTACGACCGTCCACCAAAACTCTTTTTTCGTGACCGGCTTCTCGGTAATTGCCGTCTCTTCTTTCGCCTCAGCGGCGAGGTCTTGTCTTGGATCCATCTTGCGCGCCTTGTACGTCATATATAGATGTCGCGCGCTCATCCCGATCAAGTAAAGGGCACCGAGTGCTTGGACTTGCCAGACGTTGATTAAGAACGAGATTAAGAATAATGCGATGAAGCGGAAGACGAACGCTCCTAATAAACCGTAGAATAGCGCTTTCTTCTGTTCTGTCCGCGGCAAGTGCTTGACCATGACGGCCAACACGAGCGCGTTGTCTGCAGATAGTAGCCCTTCAAGACCGACGAGTACGACGATGATCCAGGCGTACTGCAGGATTAACTGCCAATCCATTTAAAAACATCCCCTTTTTTTGTGTGTTCTTTCATATTTAACAGTGATCTATTTTTAAGTTCACAGGAACATTTTATTTCTGTGCGTAAATTAAATCAATCTTCTTTCGTTCAATGTCTGAAGTTTTTTCCGCAGAACAGGTTCAAAGCATGTTCGCGAAGCAAAATGATACCCAGTTTGTATCCATTTCGTGATAAAATCCTAACAAGAACGAGTGGCGGTCATTTGCCCTCTTAAAAAAGGAGAATCCGATTATGTCTACAAGCCATGTCGCTTTACCTACTAAAGCAGAACGACATAAACTATTCGGCTCGGTCCCGCCGGTCAAAGGTACGAAACCGACAGAAAAAGATAAAATGGTCGATCTTCAAAATACACCTAAGAACTTCTTGTTCGCACTCGACAGCGTCGGGATCTCGAACGTCAAACATCCCGTCAACATCGAAACGCCAGACGGCATCCAAGCGACGGTCGCAACGTTTGAATTAACGACATCACTCGTCCAAGATCGTAAAGGCATCAACATGTCACGCTTGACGGAACAGCTCGACGCGTACCATACGCAAGGCTGGACGTTATCAAACCGCTCGCTCATCGAGTTCGCCCAAGAACTCGCCGAGCGTATGGAACAAACGGAAGGTCAATTGACGGTCCGCTACCCATGGTTCTTCAGCCGGAAAGCACCGGCGACGGGCCTCAGCGGTCTTATGAACGCTGACGTCATGCACAACGTGACATACAACCTCGAGACAGGTATGGCGAGCGTGACGGTCGGTCTCGTCATCAACGTGACGACGCTATGCCCATGTTCAAAAGAGATCAGCGAATACAGCGCCCATAACCAGCGCGGCTACATCACAATCGAAGCCGGTCTTGACGAAGCGTCGCTCGACGGCTTCGACTGGAGACTCGCATTGCTCGATGCGGCGGAGTCGAACGCATCGGCACCACTTCACCCGGTCTTAAAACGTCCGGATGAGAAACGGGCTACAGAAATCGCTTACGAAAACCCGCGTTTCGTCGAAGATATGGTCCGCTTGATTGCAGCCGACTTGTACGAGATGAAACAAGTCGTCAACTTCTTCGTCGAATGCCGAAACGAAGAGTCGATCCACCAGCACGACGCCATCGCGTCAATCACGTTCGATAAACGTGACAACTAAAAACGAGTGAAGCCAGATACTTGGCTTCACTCGTTTTTTTATACACTTTGTATGAGGCGGATCGTCAACAAAAGGACAATCAGGACGATCCACACCGCCCAGATGGTGCGCCATCTGTTCCAGTCGAGACGCTTCACGAACGCGTATACCGTCAAATAGAGGACGATCAAGAGCGGAATGACGACCCACGGATTGTCGAGCATCACGCTTCGACGTCACCGTCCCAAGCGAGCATGCCGCCCTCGACGTTGACGACTTTGAACCCTTCCGATTCCAAATAGTCGCACGCCGTCTGGCTGCGTCCGCCCGAGCGGCAGATGACGTGATAGACGTTGTCTTGCGCGAGCTTCTCGGTCACGCCCGGGAATTCAGACAGCGGATAGAGCGGCACGTTCGGGATATGGCCCGCGTCGTACTCGTCTTGTTCGCGTACGTCGATGATGTGGAGCGACTCCCCGTTCTCAAGCTTTTCACGTAATTCGGTTGCATGGATGCTTTGCATGCTGTTTCCCCCTTAAATTGTTATCCCCTACTAGTTTACCTCAGTTTCGTGTCGGACAAACTCCAATTGATGGTCGTCTCGTCATCGCAGTAGAAACCTTTCAGACCACAACGTTCGACCATGTCACTTACCCAAGACTGACTGCCGCAAAATAAAGTGAAGTGGCTATCCCATGGCGGTACGATGAGCCAATCATGCTGATAGCCGAAAAACGTGCGATGATTCATGTCCCATGTATCGGCTGCAAGAACTTCTCGAATGTTGATAAGATGGCGCTCCGTACAAAATTCGTCGCCGCTCCATATCCATTCTTCTCCCGTCTCCAGAAGCGCCCTTAATACCCGATTCTTTAAGAAATCAGACAGCTCGCCTTCGCCAGGTGGGAGTAAATTCTCGCGCTCGCAAAATTCGATGATTCGATTTGCGCCTTCTTTATCTTCGGCATGCGGTTTCAACGCCCCAATCATCGTTCGGAGTGCGTGATCGATACGTTTGACGTCTTCAAAACCCAGTTGGCGGCGCATATCTTCCCATGCGACGGCACGAAAATGCTGTTCCACTTCGTTTTTGTTCAGCTCGACATATCGGTCAATTGCGGTAGGATCTTCTATCGGTCCGAGAAACGGATGGTACGCGACGAACACTTCTTCAAACACGCCCTCATAGTAAGTTTTAATCGGAAAATCATCTCCACCGCCGAACATGGCGTAGCGATGTCCTTCCGGTAAAGTGATGGCTCCCTCAATCTCCTCCATGTGACCGCCTCCTTTTCCAATAGTTTACAACTATGCATCAAAAAAAGCATCCTCCGCTGTGGGAAGATGCTTCTGACTTACGCTTCGTTGCGCTCGTCAATCGCTTGTGCCGCTGTGATGAGCGTCAATTTATAGACGTCTTCTTCATTACAGCCACGCGACAAGTCGTTGACTGGCTTGTTGAGACCTTGCAAGATCGGTCCGATCGCTTCGTATCCACCGAAACGTTGAACCATCTTGTAGCCAATGTTCCCGGCTTCGAGGCTCGGGAAGACGAACACGTTGGCGTTACCGGCAACTTCAGAGCCCGGTGCTTTCTTCGCTGCCACGCTCGGGACGAACGCTGCGTCGAACTGAAGCTCACCATCGATTGGAAGGTGTGGCGCTTTCTCTTTGGCGAGACGCGTCGCTTCGATGACTTTCTCGGTTTCAGGCGACTTCGCCGAACCTTTCGTCGAGAAGCTGAGGAGCGCGACTTGCGGCTCGATGCCGAACGTCTTCGCCGTCAACGCTGACAAGTAGGCGTTCTCGGCAAGGTCGGCCGCGTCCGGTGCGATGTTGATCGCACAGTCCGAGAAGACGTATTGCTCATCGTCACGTACCATGATGAACACACCTGATGTCTTTTTGATGCCTTCTTGCATCTTGATGATTTGAAGTGCCGGACGGACCGTATCGGCCGTCGCATGCATCGCACCCGAGACAAGACCTTCCGCTTTGCCCGTGTGGACGAGCATCGTACCGAAGTAGTTCACATCTGACGACAACAATTCACGAGCTTGTTCAGCCGTCGCTTTGCCTTTACGGCGCTCGACGAACGATTCGACGAGCGTGTCGATATCTTCGTATGTCGCTGGGTCATACTGCGTCAAGTTCGAGATATCAAAGCCGTGTTTCGCTGCGACTGCATCGATGTCCGCTTTCGGACCGACGACGATCGGGTTGACCATGCCGTCATTTTTTAAACGGACTGCAGCTCCAAGGACGCGCTCATCGACGCCTTCTGCTAAGACGATGGTCGGACGAATCGGGCTGACTTTTTGCTTCAACGTGTCAAATAATTTCATGGTAAGTGAACTCCTTTTCGATTGGAAGATATCTATGTTTTCTCTTTAGGACACATTTGTCCGTATGCGTGTTTTATTATACACAGTCCTTTTTTTAAAATAAACTATTCTGCCCATATCGTCATAAATCGCTTGAAATCAGTCATTATATGAATAGAACAGTTATGTATTTATGACTGATACAGGTTGCTGTGAAGCCGTTTACATTTCTGCGTCCGCTTTCCCCCTTTCCTCGTCTCGATTGTGATTAGCCTCACAGACAGCGCCAAATTTGCCAGGCTGTAAAGTGTCTGTGGTAAAATAAACAGCGAAGCCAAGTCTTGAAAGGAGTTTTTTCATGTCAGAACGTCCAGCACCGACAACCGAAACACAGCACGCAGCCGCCACATTAGACGGTTGGTATACGCTCCATGATTTCCGCTCGATCGATTGGACACGTCTAAAAGCAGTCGACAAGGCGGCGCGTCAAGAAATGATTGAGGAGTTCGTCGCCTTCCTCGCCTCGCTTGAAGACGTCGAAACACGCGGAGAAGGCAGTCACGCCTTCTATTCAATCCTCGGTCAAAAAGCGGACGTCGTCCTCATGGTCCTTCGTCCGACGTTCAAAGAGCTCGAGCAAGTCGAACTCGCCCTTCGTAAGACGAAACTGTACGACTTTATGATCCCATCGTACTCTTACGTCTCGGTCATCGAGCTCGGCATGTACCGTGGCTCTGGTGACGGGGATCCGTACGAGAACCCGCACATCCGCTCGCGCTTGTACCCAACGTTGCCAAAAACGGCCCACATCTGCTTCTACCCGATGAGCAAAGCGCGCCGTGACGAGGATAACTGGTATACGCTGTCGATGGACGAGCGGAAAGACCTCATGTACCGCCACAGCATGATCGGCCGCAGCTATGCCGGCAAGATCCAGCAGTTCATCGGCGGATCGACCGGATTTGACGGCTGGGAATGGGGCGTCACGCTCTTCGCGGAAGACTCGCTCCAATTTAAGAAGATTGTTTACGAGATGCGTTTCGATGAAG
Organism: Exiguobacterium sp. SH5S4; assembly: GCF_004337045.1. NCBI lineage: Bacteria > Bacillati > Bacillota > Bacilli > Caryophanales > Exiguobacterium > Exiguobacterium sp. SH5S4. Next base: position 19,433 of record NZ_SJUQ01000031.1, on the reverse strand, counting down.
TCAGCGCCAAATATGGCGAGTTTGGTGACTTCTACGTCGGAAACATCCTTCCAAAAGAAGAACTCGGCACATTCCTCGGTTGATTGAGGTTTACGCATCGACTCCCTCGGGAAACATCGTTGTAGAGGCACTTACAACAATGATCAATGAGGTGAACAACGATGCGCGTGTTCAAGGAATCAGATCGAGACACTGCAAAACGTTTAGATTCGTTCATTGAACGAATGGCCCCGACAGCAGAGCTAGTCCAAATTCGATTTGAACAACAATTACAACATACACAGCGAAAGGGTCAGGCGAAAGCCTGACCCTTATTTTGTCTTCGCGTGAAGCGCGTCGCCAAGGAACGTCGCGAGTTCTAGCATGCCGTATTGACCTGCCTTCGCTTCCGCGTCCGAGTTATAGTTCGTATTCGTGTTGACGTCGTACGCATAGACGTTACCGTCACGGTCTTCGATAATCTCGATCCCCGCGACTGCGATATTATTTTTTACCAAGAACGCTTCTAGTTGATCGATGATCGGATCGGCAAACCCGTCGACGATTTCAAATTTGGCCGGCGGCGTCTCGCCGACCGGGCAGAATTGGTCTTCAATCGAGCACGCATCCGCCGGGCATAGTTCGAACCCTTCCGACGTGTCGACCCGTACCGCGTAGAGGAACTTTCCGCCGATAAATTCACAGCGCGTGATGAACGGTTTCGGCGCTTCGATATATTGTTGGATGAGCGTGATGCCATCGACCGAGTCCTCGAACGCCGGTCCGTACACATACCCTTTCAACGCCTCAATCGAATGGAACAGCTGCACGCCAAGCCCTTTACCAGCCCGGTTATGCTTCGTGATGAACGGGCTCATGCCAAGCTTCTCGGCCGCCTCGATGATTTGTTTTTTTCCGACGGCAGCGATCGTCCTCGGCACACGGATCCCTTCTTGACGAAGCGCCGTATACTGGTTGACCTTGCTCACTTCGAGGCGAATCGCCCGTGTCCCGTTGAAGACGGTCCGTCCGTTCGCCTCGAGCCAGGCAAGTACCCCTTCCGTCAGCTCTGGCGCGTAGCGATGCCCGCGCGTATGTGACGAGGCACTCATCCGGTTATAGAACACACCATCCGGCGGCGTCGCTTCGATATCGATGATTCCTTCATCTAAATGCCACAGTTCATATGGAAGCGATAACTCCTCGAGCCGTTGGACGAGATGGTCCGTCCACTCATTGTTTTCATGCAAGACGTGAATTTTAGCCATATGAATCCCCCTTTGATACTCCTAATGTACCACACCGATATCCGACTATTCCAATTAGCATAATTGATGATACGTTCATTCTTATTTCATAACGGTTTCATGGTATAATGAACTTAATAATCTATATGAAAAGTGACAATTTCAAAGGGAAGTGATGTGTTTGACCGCACCTATTTTAAGTACAGACGTTTCAATCCTCTTGTTCGGCCTCCTCCTTGTCGCAGGAGTTTTGGCCACGCGCGTGTCGACCCGTTTTGGCCTGCCCGCCCTGCTTTTGTTCATGGGCATCGGCATAATCATGGGCAGCGACATCACCGGCTTAATTTTCTTCGATGACTCGAACCTCGCCCAGATGATCGGGATTTCCGCTCTGATCGTTATTTTGTTCGAAGGTGGTCTGCAGACGAAATGGGCCTCGTTTCGGAGTGTCCTCGTCCCGTCCGCCTCGCTCGCGACGATCGGCGTCTTATTGACGGCCGGGCTCGTCGCCGTGGCCGTTCGTTTCGTATTCGGTTTCGACTGGATTGAATCTTTCCTGTTCGGTGCCATCATCGGCTCGACCGATGCCGCCGCCGTGTTCGCCGCCTTCAAAGGAAAGAATATCTCGCCGAAAGTCGGCGCGACACTCGAAACCGAGTCCGGCACGAATGATCCGATGGCGATGTTTTTAACAATCCTCGCTCTCGACTTCATGTTGAAACCGGAAACGACGATTTGGGACGGCATCTGGATGTTCATCCTACAGATCATTGTCGGGGCGTTCGCCGGGTACATGCTCGGGAACCTGTCACGGCTCATGCTCAATCACTTGCGCCTTGAATCAAGCAGCCTGCACGCCGTCCTCATGATTTCGATGGCGTTCATGACGTATGGTGTGGCCGCCTACTTCGCTGGCAGCGGCTTGCTCGCCGTCTATCTTGCCGCGATGATTGTCGGGAATGCCCACACCGCCCATGAAGTGACCATCGTCCAATTTTCGGAGGCGCTCGCTTGGATCATGCAAATTATCATGTTCGTCATCCTCGGGCTTCTCGTCTATCCGAAACAACTGTTCGACCCAGAACTCATTTGGAAAGGGCTGTTGATTTCATTTTTCCTCATGTTCGTCGCCCGTCCGATCGCCGTTTACTTATCGACGATCGCGATGCCGTTCACGCATAAGGAAAAGCTGTTCATCTCCTGGGCCGGCTTAAAAGGAGCGGTCCCGATCGTACTAGCGACGTTCCCGCTCATCGCCGGGATCGACAACAGCCAACTCATCTTCAACGCCGTCTTCTTCGTCGTCGTGACGAGCGCGTTGATTCAAGGAACGACGCTCACACCACTCGCGGCCAAACTGAACCTGCTCGGCCCGGATAAGATCCGCTCGCCGTATACGATCGCGCTCGTATCGAGTAAACAGTCACAGCATCAGCTCGTTCCGTACGTGGCGACAGAAGCGTCATCAATGATTGGACGCACGCTCGCCGACATCACGTTACCGCCGAACACGGTCGTCAATGCGATCGTCCGCAAAGACTATCTGATCCCGCCGACCGGACAGACGAAAATTGAGCCGGGCGACTTATTGTACGTCCTCGCCTCGACGTATCGTCACGACCAACTCGATCGCAAGTTCGGCGAAGACGGGCTTGAACGCGTCGAGCTATGAACGAACAAGGACCGTGCCTCAGGGCACGGTCCTTGTTTTATGATTTGACTCGACGCGCCGATGCGATCAATTCGGCGACGTCTTGCTCACGTCCGGCGTGGAGCGCCTCGACGATGAAACTGCCGACGACGACCCCGTCACACACCTCACCGAGCGCTTGCACTTGGTCTTCCCGATGGACACCGAATCCGGCGAGTACCGGGACCGGAGACCGTTCTGTCAATGACCGTAAATGAGCGAGCAGTTCGTCCGGGAACGCGTCGACTTTTCCGGTCGTCCCTTTGAGCGTCACCGCGTAGACGAACCCTTCGGCCTGACTTAAGATCGTGTCAATTCGTTGTTTGTTACTCGTCAATGTGACGAGCGGGACGACCGCGACCCCGTTCCGTTCAATCCCCGCGAATAGTTCGAGGCTCTCTTCGAACGGCAAATCGGGGATGATGACACCGCTGACGCCGCATGCGGCCGCACGGTCGAAGAACGGCTGGATTCCGAACCGGAACACCGGATTCAAGTATGTCATGAGGACGATCGGGACTGAGAAACGCTCAGTTCCTTCTATTAAACAATCCAACACACTAGAGAGTGTCACCCCGGCCGCGAGGGCCCGCATCCCGGCCGCCTCGATGATCGGCCCGTCCGCTACCGGATCTGAGAACGGGATCCCGAGCTCGATCGCCGTCGCGCCCATCGCTTCGAGCCGCTCGATCGTCGGAATGAGTTGATCGAGTCCGCCGTCTCCAGCCATGATGTAAGGGACGAACGCTGCCCCGTCTCTATTTCGAATCGCTGTCTCTAAGCTCATTTCCGTCCCACCCTTTCTCGAATCGTATGCACATCTTTATCACCTCGGCCGGACAGACAGATGACGAGCAGATCGTCCTCGTCCATCGTCGCGGCGAGCGTCTCGGCATAGGCGAGTGCATGTGACGACTCGAGTGCCGGGATGATGCCTTCATGTCGACTGAGTGACATACATGCCTCTAACGCCGCCTCATCGGTGACCGCCGCGTAACGGACACGCTCGATGTCTTTCAAGAAACTATGCTCTGGTCCGACCCCAGGATAATCGAGTCCAGCCGAGATCGAGTGCGCTTCTTGGATTTGTCCGGCCCCGTCTTGCAGCACGTACATGAGCGAGCCGTGGAGCACGCCGACTTCCCCTTTGGTGAGCGTCGCCGCATGCTTGTCCGTATCGACGCCGCTTCCTGCTGCCTCGACACCGTACAAGGCGACGTCCTCGTCATTCAAGAACGGGTAGAACATCCCCATGGCGTTGCTGCCACCACCGACGCAAGCGATGACGGCATCCGGCAAGCGTCCGGTCTTGTCTAAAATTTGGCGCCGCGTCTCTGTTCCGATCACACTTTGGAAGTCACGCACCATCGTCGGGAATGGGTGTGGTCCAAGGACAGAGCCCATGACGTAGTGCGTATCGTCAACGTGTTTGACCCAGTAGCGTAACGCTTCGTTGACCGCATCTTTCAACGTTCGGCTGCCTGACTTCACCGGAATGACCGTCGCCCCGAGCAGTTCCATCCGAAACACGTTCAACTCTTGCCGTTCGACATCGACCTCACCCATGAAAATCGTACATTCTAAATTGAGCAACGCGCACACCGTCGCTGTCGCCACACCGTGTTGTCCGGCACCGGTCTCGGCGACGATTTTCTGTTTCCCCATCCGCTTGGCGAGCAGCGCCTGCCCGATCGTGTTGTTGATCTTATGGGCACCGGTATGGTTCAAATCCTCCCGTTTCAAGTAGACGTTCGTCCCGAGGCGTCGGCTCATGTTCTCCGCATAATAAAGCGGGGTCTCCCGTCCGACGTATTCGCTGAGCAACTCGTCGAAGCGTTCTTGAAATTCAGGATCTAACTTCGCTTCCTCATAAGCCACCTCGAGTTCTTCAACGGCCTGCATGAGTGTTTCCGGTATATATTTTCCTCCGTACGGGCCAAACTTCCCGTTCACTGGTTGTGTGTACATGGTGTTTCCTCCTTGGCACGTCTGATGAACGTGCGAATTTTATCGATATCTTTCTCTCCATCTGTCTCGACGCCGCTTGAGACGTCGACCCCGTCAGGCCGTACGTCGTGCATCGCTTGTTTCACGTTGTCGGCCGTCAAACCGCCGGCGAGCCAGAACGTTCGCTGCGGACGTTCCAACTGCAACCAGTCGAGCGTCTCCCCGCTCCCGGGCGTCGGCGCATCGAGTAAGACGATATCCGCCTCCGTCTCGCTGCTCGCTTCGATGATCGGCAGATTGAACTGTCGGAACGTCTCAAGCGGCAACGTGCGCCGGTGCAGCTGGATATCCGTCAATCCACAAGTGATTGCCGTCTCGACCTCATCAAGCGTCGGGTCGAGAAACACTCCGACGACACGGACGTGATTCGGGATCAACTGCCGTAGTCGTTTCGCCGTCGTCACATCGACTTGGCGTGAGCTGTTCGCGAACACGAAGCCGATCGCATCGGCCCCGGCTTCAACCGCCGCCGTCACACTTTCTTCTGTTTTCAATCCACATATTTTAACGAACACGTCTTCAACTCCTCAATCAACGCCGTCGGGTCATCCTGTCGCATAAGCGCCTCTCCGACGAGAATCGCTTTGGCTCCCGCGTCTCGCAGTCGGCTCGCTGCTTCGCCGGTGCTGACTCCGCTCTCACTGACGAAAGCCACGTTCGGATAACGCTTCATCAATTCAACCGATGTCTCGAGCGATACGTCGAACGTCTTCAAGTTCCGGTTGTTGATGCCGATCAACACGTCCCCGAGTTCGAGCGCCGTCTGGAGTTCGGATTCATCGTGCACTTCGACGAGCACGTCGAGGCCGATCAGGCGCGCGTGTTGCTTCAACGCGTGCAGGCGAGTCGGATGTAACGCCGCGACGATCAACAACGCCGCGCTCGCACCGGCCGCTTTCGCCCGGTCGAGTTGTCGTTCATCGATGATGAAGTCTTTACACAGGACCGGGATATCGACGGCGTCAGCGACTTGGCGTAAGTCATCGAACGACCCGTTAAAGTATGTCGTATCCGTCAGCACCGAGATCATCGTCGCACCGGCCCGTTCGTAAACCTGAGCCCGTTCGGCCACATCTAGTTCGGCTCGAATCACGCCTTTTGATGGGGACGCCCGCTTAATTTCCGCGATGATATGAAACCCGTCCGCGACCAGCCGCTGTAACGAGATCGGCTCCGTCGCCGTGACCGTGACGTCTTGCATCTGGTTGACCTCTTCGATTTTCGTCCCGATAATTTTCGTCAAGTAGCTCATGCGCCCACCTCCGTTTTTTGTAGTTGCTTAAGGACGCGGACGGCGTGGCCCTCGTCGATGCTTCGGCTCGCCTCGGCCACACCTTCACGTAACGTCTTGACGGCGCCGTATGTGCATAACGCGAGTGCCGCATTCAACAAGACGACGTCCCGCGCCGGTCCTGCCGCGCCGTTCAAGACGGCGACGAGCGTCTTCGCATTCTCTTCGGGTGTACCACCTTGTAGCGCCGACAGCGGCGCCCGCATCAACCCGACGTCTCGCGGGTCGACTTGATATCTCGCCGTCTGCTCTCCGTCAAAGAAGAGTACCTCGTTCGCACCAACGAGGCTCGCCTCGTCGAGCCCGCCGGCCCCATGGACGACCATGCCCCGTTCGACTCCGAGATGGCGCATCGCCGTAGCCATCTTCTCGATCAAGTCTGGATGGTAGACGCCGATCAATTGCCGTCTCGGCTTGAGCGGGTTCGTCAGCGGACCGATTTGATTGAAGATCGTCGCCGTCCCGAGCCGTTTTCGCACCGGCATGACATGTTTCATGATCGGATGGACGTGTTGGGCGAACAAGAAGCTCAAGTTCGTCCGCTCAAGTTCAGCTAACACGTCGTCAGCACTTTGGACGATCGGGATATTCAACGCCTCGAGCACGTCGGCGCTACCCGACCGGCTTGACACGCTCCGATTCCCATGTTTCGCGACCGGGATACCAAGTCCGGCGAGAACGAACGCGACGGTCGAACTAATGTTGAACGTGTTCGCTCCGTCACCGCCGGTCCCACAAACGTCGAGCACAGGGAGCGTCGTCTCCGGGAACGTCGCCGCTTCACGGATATAATCGGCCAGCCCCGCCATCTCTTCGGCCGTCTCGCCGCGTGCTTTCAATGCGAGAAGCACCTCGGTGATTTGCGTTTCATCCGCTTGAAACAACTCGGAAGCCGCCTGTTTCATCTCGGTCGTCGTCACTTGGTTCGTCAGTAGTCGTGTTAACATGTCCGTTCCTCCTTAAGCGATTTGGGTATAAAAAAACTCCATACGACGTCTGTCGTATGGAGGACGGTATGGACCGCGGTGCCACCTCTCGTTGGATCAATCGATCCCACTTTCCGATGCTATCACATCGTATCCTGATAACGGTGGAAGCCGTCACGGCCTACTAACATTCAGCCGTGCTCTCATGAGCCCATTCACGTGACGGTCTCGGTCAGGATCCCACCACCCCTGACTCTCTGTACGAGACTTCTTCACGCTACTCTTCTCAATCATCGATTTAAGATTTAATTTGAAAAACAAAAAAGGGTCACTCGGTCCAACTCACAGCTCACGCTATGAGAAGGACGAGTAACCCCGTGGTGCCACCTTCGTTGGTTCATGTCGAACCCACTTCACGGACAATCATCCGCTTCCCCGTGATAACGGTGGGTAACCCGCTAAAGCCTACTAAAAATTTCGGTTTAGAGCTCGGAAGTCCATTCGCGACGTCCCGCATACTGATTCACACCAACCATCAGCTCTCTGTCATGCGGGGACCGTCGTTACTTCTCTTCGTCGACGCCTTTGTTCGTTTCAGTTAAGTTAACTCGTACTATACCGTTCCCGATTCATCCTGTCAAACAAAAGTATGCAAAAAAACTTTGCTTCTATAAGTGCGGACGAATCGACCGCATGTTTCAGAACGTCGCAAGTTGACACGTGATTTTTTTGTCTGCTATAGTCGTCCCCAACAACACTTCACTCAACTAAAGGAGATTTGACTTTGGAAACTAGCAAACTAAAACGTGAGCTGTCGACCCGACAGCTCACGATGATCTCGCTTGGCAGCGCCATCGGAACGGGCCTCTTCCTCGGAAGCGGCCTCGCCATCCAAACGGCAGGACCGAGCGTGCTCGTCAGTTACGCCATCGGGGCGTTTATCGTCCTCTTGCTCATGGGTTGTCTCGCCGAGATGACCGTCGCTCATCCGACTTCGGGCTCGTTCGGCACGATCGCCGAGCGTTATGTCCATCCGCTCGCCGGCTTCTTGGTCCGTTATTCGTACTGGATCGCCAACGTCCTCGCAATCGGGGTCGAAGTGAGCGCAATCGCGATTTACATGCGCTACTGGTTCCCGGATGTGAACGGATTCGTCTGGGTCGCCGTGTTCGGCGGATTGCTCATCTACGTCAACGCTCGGCACGTCCATACGTTCGGGACAACCGAATACTGGTTATCATTCATCAAAGTCACTGCCATCATTCTTTTCATCGTCCTCGGTGCGGCCGCACTGTTCGGCCAACCGGGCTCACCGATCGAATCGATCACGACCGGAAATGAAGGGTTCTTCGCTTTCGGATTTTACGGCATGTGGGTGACGATCTTCATCTCGCTCTTCAGTTTCCTCGGGACAGAGCTCGTCGCCGTCACGGCTGGCGAAGCGAAAGACCCGGACCGCGCCGTACCAAAGGCGTTGCGGGCGACCGTGTTCCGCTTGACGTTCTTCTATTTGATCACGATCGCCATCATGCTCATGCTCATCCCATGGCAGCAGGCCGGTATCGATCAAAGCCCGTTCGTCCTCGTCATGCAGCAGTTTGATGTGCCTGGCGCGGCTAGCATTTTGAACTTCGTCATCTTGGTCGCCGCCTTGTCGGCGATGAACGCGCAATTGTATGCCTCGACGCGCATGATGTACTCACTCGCCGAAGCCGGCGACGCACCGCGTATCTTCAAAAAAGTAAGCACAAGCGGGATTCCGATGCCTGCCTTGTTCGTTTCGACAGGCGGAATCGTCCTCGCGGCATTGCTTCAAGTGTTCATGGAGACGTCGTATCCGTTCCTCATGGGCATCTCGATGTTCGGGGCGATCTTCACATGGTTCATGGTCTTCGTCTCACACTTATTCTTCCGCAAAAAATGGACGGGGCGTAAACTCCCTGTCCGTATGATTGGCTATCCGTTCTTACCGCTCCTAGGTGCCGGGCTGTTGCTCAGCTTAATGATCACGACATGGTTTACCGATTTCAACATCTTGCTCAAGTTCGGGATCCCATGGTTGGTCGGCTTAACGATCATCTATCTCGTTCGCGAGCGATTCCGTATGACTGACACAAAACAAGACGACATCGAGCAAGCTAAGTGAACTACTCACCACTTATTTGCTTCGCAACTTGAAGTGGGAGCTTCTTGGGAAGACCGTGCTCTTACCAGCCACGGTTGTGGACCAAGCTCGTCGGGCAGTCCCTGCCCTGGAGTGTTTCAGTCGGCGAGACGCAACAGGTTGAGGCTCGCGTTGACGTCGCGGTCATGGTGCGTGCCGCATGCGGCGCATGTCCACTCGCGGACGTGCAGGTCCTTCTTGCCGCCGTTCTCGCCACAGGCCGAACAAACCTGGGTCGAGGCGAACCACGGGTCGGCCTGGATCAGTGTGCGGCCGTGGAACCTGCATTTGTAGGCGAGCTGGCGGACGAACTCGCCCCACCCGGCGTCCCCGATCGACTTTGCCAGGCGGCGGTCCTGCATCATCTCCCTCGGTTTCAGCGTCTCGACGACGACGACTTGGTTCTCGTCGACGATGCGTCGTGACAGCTTGTGGAGGAAGTCATGTCGGCGGTTCCGTACCTTTTCATGCTTTTTGGCCAACAGGAGCCGCGCCTTCTCGCGGTTCCGGCTGCCGGGCTTCTTGCGGGAGAGCGCGCGCTGCGCTCGTCTCAGCCGTTCCTCGGCCTCGCGTAGGTTGCGCGGGTTCGGAATTGTCTCCGTCACCATTTATAAATGATAGTTTTAAGATGTCCTAAAACGTTGGGATAACAATGTACAATTTCGTCTCCTTCTCGCATACTTGTTCACGAGGTGAACGACTATGCAAATTCAATTAAACGTAGACACGACGTTCGAGGTAAACGAACTTTCGGACCTACGGACATTCAATGACATGATGGAGAAGATGAACATGAAAATCAACAAGAGCCAACTCGCCAGAGAGATGGGTGTCGACCGGAGGACGGTCAATAAATATCTCAACGGCTACCAGAAGCCAACAACGAGAAACCGGGAATCGGTGATCGATGCGTATTATCCGATCATCCGGGCCCTCCTGTCGGAGGATTCCAAGCAACGATTCTATTATCGACGCATCCTCTGGCAATACCTGAAAGACAACCATGGGTTGGAGTGTGCTGACTCGACATTCCGGAGCTACATCAGACGGCATCCCGAGTTCGCCGCCTATTTCAACGAGAATAAAAAAATGCCCGCAGCCGGGCAACACGTCCGCTTCGAGACGGCCCCCGGCAAACAGGCGCAACTAGACTGGAAAGAGTCAATCCGTTACGAGACACGCGACGGCGAGACGATCGAGGTGAACGTGGCGGTGCTGATACTCTCGTATTCCCGTTTTCGTTTCTTCCACCTCAGTCTGTCAAAATCGCAAGATGTCGTCCTCTCGTTTTTGACGCAGGCGTTCGAGAAACTCGACGGGGTTCCCGATGAGCTCGTTACAGACAATATGAGCACCGTCATGACGGAGGCGCGTACACGATACGGCGAGGGCGTCGTGAACCGCCGGTTCGAGGAGTTCGCGAAGGATTTCGGTTTCCAGGTGAAACCTTGCATCGCCGGGCGGCCGCAGACGAAAGGGAAGGTCGAGGCGCCGATGAAAATCTTGGACGAGATTCACGCCTACCAGGGCAAATATAACCTCGAGGAGCTGCACGACTACATCGAGAGACTGTGTAGACGAATCAATAGCGAGATCCATCAAGGGACCGGAAAGATCCCGATTCTGGAGCTACAAAAAGAAAGGAACCTCCTACTCCAGCTACCAACTGAACGAGTAAGAGATTCCTATCGCATCAAGCACGCCCGGGCCAAGGTGAACCACTCCAACATGGTCTCGTACCGCTCGAACCAGTATTCCGTACCAACCGGATATGAAGGCGAACGGGTGGCACTCGAGGTGCATGACGATTACTTGTGGATTTATCATAACACGAAACCGATCGCCCAACATCGTCTTAGCGACAACAAATTGAACTATCTGGAGCACCATTATCTTCAACAGCTTAGCCAGACGGTCGGCGACCGGGGCGGCATCGACGAGATGGCTCGGCGCAACCTGCAGCTCATGGACGAGAGGTACCGGTCATGAGGGAGACGAACAGCTACAAGCAGCTACGAGAGAACCTCATGTCACTCAACCTCGATCAGATGGCTATCCACCTCGATGAGGTAATCGACTTCGGGATTCAGAGCGGGGCGTCGCTGACCGAGGTGCTCGTCAAGCTCACGAACCACCAAATCGACGTCCAGGAAAAGCAGAAGACGCACCGGATGATTCGATCGGCAGCCCTGCCCAGCCCGAAGGGGCTCGATACGTTCGACTTCTCTTTCCAGCCGTCCTTGAACCGGGAACAGATCCTAGACCTTCATACGCTTCGCTTCATCGAGCGGAACGAGAACGTGGTGTTCCTAGGCCCGAGCGGTGTCGGGAAGACGCACCTCGCGACATCAATCGGGGTGACGGCGGCGCTCGCCCGCCATAACACTTATTTCACGAAGTGCCACGACCTTATCCAAAAGTTGCGGACCGCGAAGCAGGAGAACCGCTTGGAGAGCAAGCTGAAACACTTCTCCAGATATCGCCTCTTGATCATCGATGAGATTGGGTATCTCCCAATCGACGCAGAGGACGCCAAAATCTTTTTCCAACTCATCGACCAGCGGTACGAAAAAAAGAGCACGATCCTGACCACGAACATCAACTTCGGCTCATGGGAGGAGGTGTTCGTCGATCCGAAACTGGCAAACGCCATCTTGGATAGGATTCTACACCACGCAACCGTGGTGCCAATCACCGGGGACTCTTATCGATTGAAAGACCATCGGTCAGAACAAACTGTGGCTGATGAAGTGAGCAATAGTGAGCATTATTAAGCGAACGAAATTGTACATAAAGACGTTGACATTTATAACCATTGCGTCGTTCGTCATGACGGCGAAGTGCCCGAGGCCGAGGTCGATCCCGATTTTGTGCTCGGCCGGGACCCACGGCTCGTCGGGCTGCTCGACGAGGAGCGACACGAAGAACTTGTCCGTCTTCGTCATCGACACGGTCGCGGAGCGGATCTCGCCGTCGAAGATTCGGTGCTGTGTGAACCGGATGAACCCGACCTTCGGGAGCCGGACCCGGTCCCCCTCGATGCGGATCGTGCCGTGCTGGTTGTTCGTCGTGTAGGACGCGCGCGCCTTTCGTCTCGACTTGAACACCGGGAAGCCGGCCGTCCCGGCGAAGAACTTCGCGAACGCCGTGTCGAGGTGCAGCTTTGCGTTGGCGAGCGCGAGGCTGTCCGCCTCACACAGGAACGGGAACAGGGGCTTGTAGGAGGCCGGTGTCGGCGGCTTCCGCTTCGACCCGCCGCTCGCCTTCGTCTCCTCGTGGATAGCGATGCGGTCCTCGAGCAGCTTGTTGTAGATAAAGCGGGCGCAGCCGATCGTCCTGACGAGGAACTCGGCCTGTGCCGCGGTCGGGTGGAGCCGGTATTTGTAGCCCTTCAGCATGTCTGCGCCTCCTCTCGACCGATGATCGTGATGAACGCCTTCCTCATCCGATACCCGCGGCGGGGGAAGGGAAATCTGACGGAATCACGAACTTCTGTTCGTCATATCTGTCACAGGGATGGCCAAGAGGTTTATGTACGGGCGATTCATCTCCCACCTACGCTGGGCTATGCCCCAGACGCTTAGAGGTGGGAGAATTCTCGCTTAATTATGTTAAAAATAGTGCCTATCCGCAATGGATGGGCACTATTTTTCCGCAAAAACGAGCACCCGTCGCGATTGACGAGTGCTCGTTTGTTTAGGATTAGAAGAACTGACGTGGGTTGACGGTGCTACCGGCGCTCGAAGACGAGTACGAGTAGCTGCCTTGGTGGATTTCAAAGTGAAGGTGCGGGCCTGAAGAGTTTCCAGTGTTCCCGAGCGTTCCAATGTTTGACCCTTGCGTCACACGCTGACCAGCGCTAACTGATACCGAGTTCATGTGCGCATAGACAGTCGTCCAGACTTGACCGCCAATAACGTGGGCGATCATGACGTGGTTCCCATAAGCGCCACCCCATCCAGCCCGGATGACCGTTCCAGTTGCCGAAGCCCGGATCGGTGTACCGACTGGTCCGGCGATATCGACACCGTTATGGAACGAATAGCCGAACTGTCCGCTTGCCGGTCCGAAACCTTGCGAGAAACGACCAGTCGTCGGTTGAATGAATTTCGCGCTCGATGGTGCCGGTGCCGAAGCTGTCGGCGTAGTCGGTACCGGTTTAGGAGCCGGTGCCGGTTTTGGTGCCGGCTTTGGTGCTGGCTTAGGCTTAGGTGCCGGTGGTGCAGCCGGTTTAGAAGCTGTCACATTATTTTGTGTCGTTTGGTTTGAAGACGACGATGACTGGGAATTAGTATTACTGTTCTGCTTTTTCTGAGCAGCAGCTTGTGCAGCCGCAGCTTTAGCCGCTTCTTCTTGACGTGCAGCTTCAGCTCTCGCTTCTTCGGCTTGTTGCGCGGCCGCTGCTTTGGCAGCCTCAGCTTGGCGTGCCTCTTCAGCTTTACGAGCCGCTTCTTGACGTGCTGCCTCTTCCGCACGACGACGCGCTTCTTCTTCTTCACGGCGCTGTGCTTCGATTTCAGCTGCAATCGCCTCTTCTTGAGCGATCAACGTCGCTTCGATTTCTTGTAGGTCGAAGATTTGCGTTTCAAATTCGATATTTTTCTCTTCAAGTTCTTTAATGCGAGCTTCACGCTGTTTCATCTTCTTCTCGAGTTCGGCTTGACGCGCTTCAAGTGCTTTCTGTTGCTCTAGAAGTGAGGCCCGCTCTGCTTTGAGTGCGGCTTGTGCTTCTTGAAGAGATAGACGTGTCGCTTCGTAGTCGTTGAACAACTCTTGGTCGCTACGTTGGATCGTACCAGCCGTGATCATGCGTGTGATCAAGTCAGAGAAGTTTTTTGATCCAAAGATGAATTCTGCCCAGTTGATTGAACCGCCACCGTTCGTTTGCATCGTGGCCATCCGCTCTTTCATCATTTTTTCTTGAGCGATCATCTTTTTCTCGTAACCTTTAATGTCCACTTCGAGATCTTCAATCTTCATCTCTGTACGTTTGATTTCTTGGCGTTTTGCCGCTACGTCGTAGATGATGTCTTGAAGCTGAGCGTCCATTTTGTTGACTTCTTCTTGTACCTTCGAGATTTCTTTAGTGTTCTGTTGAATTTTCGAAGACGTATTCGATTGATTCTGTTTGACGCTATTTCGTTGCTCTTTAACTTTTTTCTGTTGCTCTTGCTTCTCTTTGATTGTCGTCGAGGCATCGGCTACCGAGTGCGTGCCGAGGAGCAAGGCGCTCAGCGTAAGTGCTGAGACAGTACGTTTCCAATTAATCAATGCAGACATCCTTTCTAATTTGACGGGCTAGTTTTACATACTCTATTTAAGTCGGTCGTTTTTCTATGTAACAAAAACGATTAATTTTTTAGTTTCAACACGACTAATTATATCGAAGTGTCGAATGTTTTCCTGTTAAAGTTATATTTCACTTTGATTACGACAAAGAAGAGGGAAAGCCGTTGGCATTCCCTCTTCTTTGTATTTCAACGTTTTTTCGATTTTTTATGGTTTGAAACGTTTCTGTAATAGTAATTGAAAACCGTAAATCATTTACCTTATTTCAAAAAAGCATATTCCAGCATTTTTTCTAAACTCATCCATTCCCAAAAAAAGTAAAAATGGTCAGTCTGACTTCTCGCTCAAGGCGAAGATGACAGGACTGACCGAACGTTCGTTGCGGGTGTGAAATCGAGGGGTCTCACACGTCTAAGGATACAGACGAAGTGTTAACGCTCGATGGATATTTCGTTACAGTTTGAATGCACCGATAATGACGAACACCCATGCCGCGATGAAAAGAACACCGCCGATTGGTGTGACCGCTCCAAGTTTCGTGATACCTGTAAGCGCCATGACATACAAGCTGCCCGAGAAGAACAGGATACCGGCAAACATGAGCCAACCGGCTGTGTTGAATTGACTGATGCTCACTTTCGTCAAAATACTAGCAAGCGCAATGATGCCGATCGCATGGATCATGTGGTACAAGACCCCCGTCTGCCAGTTCGCGAGCATATTCGGCGCCAGACGCTCTTTCAATGCGTGAGCCCCGAACGCGCCGAGCGCGACACCGAGCGCCATCAAGGCAGCACCGGTAATGAGTAATAATTTCATATGATTTCCCCCTTATCTCACTTTTCGTGCTGGTAAATTCCACTTCCGATAGTAGGATATCACTCGAAGCGTCGCTACGACAATCAATAACGCATACACCGGAAGTCCGCCTTCGAGCCGGAAGTAGTACGTGACGACCGCGATGATGATCGCCCAAATCGCGTACACTTCCGCCTGCAAGACGAGCGGTTTCCGTCCGGCAAGCAAGTCGCGGACGACACCACCGCCGACTCCGGTCAGGACGGCCGCCGCAATCGCTGCCGACAACGGCAAATCCAATTTGATAGCCACTTGCGCCCCTTGGAAAGAGAACGCGACCAAGCCGATCGCGTCGACGATGACGCCCCATCTTTCCCAATGCGGCAAGACGACGCTCGGGAGCAGGAAGATGAGGAGCGCGACGAGAAAACAGAGAATAAATAAATCGTTTTGTTGCCAAATCAAACTGACGGGGTTGCCGAGCAAGACGTTACGGATTGCCCCGCCGCCGAAAGCCGTCGTGAAGGCGAGCAACCAAACTCCAAAAATATCGTACTTTTCGTCCATCGCGATGATGGCTCCACTCGCCGCGAACGCAATTGTTCCAACGACGTTCAATAATTCCCACTCCATAAACATCCCTTGCCCTTTCTCGAAAGCATTATATGGTAAAGTAAAGATACAAAAAAATCAGATCAGTCGAGCGACTGCTTGTAAAGGATGTCGGTATTTTTATGAAACGAATCGCCTTGTTCCGCATATGGATCATCGTCACAATGTTTGCCCGATTCATCATTAAGATTTATGCATTCTCACGCAAACAGCAGCAAGGTCTCGCCTCTCCGGAAGAGTACGAGGCGCTCATGTTGCAGCTCGCCCGCGAGTATAAACGTAACGCGCTCCGCCTAGAGGGACTGTTGATCAAGCTCGGTCAATTCTTGTCGATCCGGGCCGATTTGCTGCCGCCGTCCGTCCTCAATGAGTTGTCCGAGCTCGTCGACCGCGTACCGACGTCAGGTTGGGATAAGTCTCGTGCCATCCTCGAGGCCGAATGGGGCGTACCGTACACCCAAGTCGTGAAAGACGTCGGCATCGACGCCGTCGCCTCCGCCTCGATCGGGGAAGTCTACGGGGCCACGCTCCTTGAAAACGGGAAACGGGTCGCGCTCAAAATCCAGCGTCCGGACATCGAAAAAATCATCCGCACCGACTTCAAAGCGATGCGAATCGTCACGACGATGCTCAAACGGACGCCGCTCGCCAAATCGACCGACTTAGATAGCTTATATCGCCAAATGATTTTTGTCATCGGGGATGAACTAAATTTCCAAACCGAATTAAAAAAC
Organism: Exiguobacterium sp. SH5S4; assembly: GCF_004337045.1. Classification (NCBI taxonomy): domain Bacteria; kingdom Bacillati; phylum Bacillota; class Bacilli; order Caryophanales; genus Exiguobacterium; species Exiguobacterium sp. SH5S4. The sequence continues at coordinate 2,696 of NZ_SJUQ01000031.1, read as the reverse complement.
GCGCTGTATTTCAAAGCGAAGTATGCTGAAAACCCAAACGTCTACATCCCGGGCTACTACGATCATTTATGTACGAATCGGGTATTGACGATGGATTGGGTCGACTCCCGTCGCATCACAGATATTGCGTTCTTAAAAGAAAACAATATCGACCGCTCCGCTCTCGCCGAACGGCTGTTCACGATGGCCGCGGAACAGCTATTATTCGGCGGACAGTTCCACGCCGACCCCCACCCTGGTAACGTCCAGATCCGGGCCGACGGAACGATCATCCTGCTCGACTTCGGCATGGTCGGATCGTCGACCGCGCAAGACATGGCGACGATCCGAAAGATCTTGCAGGCGTTCATCTCGCTCGATTACGACGGTGTCGTCGATGCCCTCGAAGACTTGCGCTTTTTGTTGCCGACGGCGAATAAACATAACATCCGCCAAGCAATCGAAAAGGCGGTCACATTCTATTTAGAGACCGACATTGATACGGTCGATACAAAATTGATCGAAAAAGTGCTGCAAGATATCCAACTGCTCGTGAAGAACGAGCCGATCCAACTGCCGGCCGAGTTCGCCTTCTTCGGTCGTGCCGCCTCGACGTTGCTCGGGATTTTACAGATTCTCGACCCGAAAATCGATTTGTTCACGCTCGGTAAACCGATCGTGATCCAATGGCTCGAATCAGACGGGACGACGATCCAAAACCGCTACGTCATGACGGCGCTCAACTACGGCAAGAAACTGTTGAACGTGCCGCCGTTGCTCGAGAACTATTTGAAAGAGCCGACCCGGAAACGGTTGTCCGAGCAGGTGATGTTCCAACGCGAGCTCGAATCGAAAGAATTGCTCCATCGCCAGACGTTCAACTCGGGCGTCATCGTTCTCGGATTGTTCGTCGGTCTGTTCGGCTATATCCGGCCTGATGAGTGGCTGTTTTGGTCGGGTGGTGTCGTCTCCGTCGTCGCCTACTTTAACTCAAGGCGCCTCGGTCGAAAGATTCGCCATTTGGCCCGCCAAGATTTTCGTGTCTGATCCCGTCACTCATCTGAGTGACGGTTTTTTGTCGTGCCCCGCTGTAAAATTGTGTATGTTTTTTTAAATCGGGTACTTTTACAGTGTGACACAGACGAAAGGGGAGAACACGATGCGAGCTGAGAACAACTTCATTAACGGTGACTGGATCGAGACGAATGAGACAATCGAGGTCCGGAATCCGGCGACCGGTAACGTAATAGCAACCGTGACAAAGAGTGACGACAGCGAGGCCGGCCTCGCTGTCGACGCGGCCCAGGCCGCTTTAAAAGACTGGCAGCAGCGGACAGCCGAAGACCGGGGCGCCCTACTGCTCGAATGGCATCGCTTGATCGATGAAGAGACGGAAGCGCTCGCGCGAACGATGGTCGAAGAACAAGGCAAACCGCTGAAAGAAGCGATCGGCGAAATCCGCTATGCCAACGGATTCATCGAGTGGTATGCCGCGGAAGGACGGCGCGTCTATGGTGAGACGATTCCTGCTTCTTCAAAAGAGAAACGCATTTTCGCGATCAAACAACCGGTCGGCGTCATCGCTGCCATCACACCGTGGAACTTCCCGGCGGCGATGATCACCCGCAAATTGGCACCGGCTCTAGCAGCCGGTTGCACCGTCGTCTTGAAACCGGCCTCGGCGACACCGCTCACAGCGATCGAACTCGTCAAATTGGCCGAGAAGGCCGGTTTCCCGAAAGGTGTCATCAATCTAGTGACCGGCAGTGCCGCTCGTATCGTCAACGTTTGGCAGCACGACCCACGTGTACGCAAGCTGACGTTCACCGGGTCGACCGAAGTCGGCAAGACGCTCATGCGCGGTGCCGCCGACACGATGAAGAAAATCTCGCTCGAGCTCGGTGGCCACGCCCCGCTCATCGTCACGGCGAAAGCGGACCTCGACAAGGCCGTCCCACAAGCGATTGCGACCAAGTTCCGTAACGGTGGACAGACATGCGTCTGTGCCAATCGGATTTACGTCGAGAGTTCGATCGTCGACGAATTCTCGGAGCGGTTCATCGAGGCCGTGCAAGCGCTCAAGGTCGGGAACGGGCTCGACGACGGCATCGACATCGGTCCGCTCATCGACGAGGCTGCGGTCGAGAAAGTGATGAAACACCTCGAGGACGCCCAAATCCGTGGGGGTGAGATCACTGGCGGTGAACAGCTTGACGGCTTGTTCGTCCGCCCGGCCGTCGTCCGCTACGCGAACGAGGATATGCTCTGCATGAACGAGGAGACGTTCGGGCCCGTCGCCCCGATCGCTTCGTTCAACACGCTCGACGAAGTCATCGAGCGGGCGAACGCCACGCCGTTCGGCCTCGCGTCTTATATCTTCACACAAGATATTAACGAGGCCCTTTACTTGGCGGAATCGCTCGAATACGGGATTGTCGGCGTCAACGATGGCCTGCCTTCGACCCCGCAAGCGCCGTTCGGCGGATGGAAACAGAGCGGTCTCGGCCGTGAAGGCGGTCATCACGGCATCGAAGAGTTTTTAGAAGTGAAATATATTTCGCTCGGACTATAAAAAAACGCCTGTTGAATTTGAACTGAGCCCTGTTTTTCGGACAGTTTAATAAAAAGTGCGTCGTCTTTTATGCGGCGATCAGATGGCTCCGGTATTGCTCCGGAGTCATTTTTTTTAGGTTCCATTGCTTGCGTTCACTATTGTA
>NZ_SJUQ01000030.1:0-32720 GCF_004337045.1 Exiguobacterium sp. SH5S4 | reverse complement strand
ATATCGTTCTACAACCACGATCGTTTCCAGAAACGACTAAACGGCTTGAGCCCTGTCGAATACAGGTCTCAAGCCGCCTAGGCTGGTTTTCATTATTTGCCCTGTCTACTTGACGGGGAGCAGTTCAAACGACGTTTGGGGGTTCTTCGACGTAGCCATAAAACATAAAGTCCGATTCCCGTGATCCAAAGGAAGTGCATGTAGAGCGAATCAGTCAGCCCGACTCGATACAAATGGACGAGATACACGGCATATAGGAATCCGGCAAGAAGCATCATCGTGAAATAAACGAGTTTCATGTGTCGTTCTCACCACTCCATTCAAGCTCATTCAAATGTTTCATGAACTGGAAAAACGAGACGATTAAGAAAAAGGCGGGCATGGACCAAATCCAGCCACTATAAAACGGACCTTGCCATAGCTCGAGCGAGATTAGGCAAGCGAAACCAAGCGAGATGAGTGAAGCAAGTAGACGCATAGTAAACCTCCAGAGTGTCGTTTGTCTATAGTACGCACCCAAACGCTAAAAGGTTCCTAAAAAAATCCATCCCGCGAAAGCGGAATGGATCACGTGCCACAAAACGTCTGATACGGATACGTTCGCTCTGGTCCCGGCGAGACGTAACGCCCGTAATCGGCTTCGTAGTCATACGGCTGACGCAACACGTCAAGCAAGGCGTTTGACGGACCGAAGTCACCTCGTTCAGCTGACGTGATCGCTGATTCGACGTGATGGTTGCGCGGGATGACGGCCGGGTTGTGTTGGCGCATGAGTCGCGTCACATCTTCGTCTGGGAGAGCTTGTTCAGCGAGACGTTTACGCCATGCCGAAAGCCAGGCCTTCCCATCGTCACGCGACGCGAACGGAAGTGACTCCGTTTCTCCTAGCGTGAGCACGCGGAACGTGTTCGTGAAGTCGGCCTCGGTCTCCATCATGAGTCGGAGCAGTTCGTCAGTCAGCGCGTCATCGCCGTCTTTTCGGACGTAGAGACCGATCTTATGGGCGAGTCCGGTGAAGTACGCTTGTTTATAAATCTCCGTATAATCGTTCAACAAACGATTGGCGATGTCGACGGCAGCTTCTTGCGTGTCGGCAAGTAACGGCAACAGCGTCTCGGCAAGCCGGGCTAAGTTCCACGACCCGATATACGGCTGATTCGCGTAGGCGTAACGGCCCTCGCGGTCGATCGAGCTGAAGACGGTGTTTGGATGATACGTATCCATGAATGCGCACGGACCGTAGTCGAGACCTTCACCGCTGATGAACGTGTTGTCGGTGTTCATGACGCCGTGGATGAAGCCGACGAGTTGCCAGTCGGCGATCAGTTTCGCCTGACGTTCGATGACGCGTCCGAGGAACGCCTCGTAGCGGTCAGGACGACCTTCGAGACCTGAGTCGTGACGATGGATCGCATAGTCGGCGAGGGCGATGACGTCATCGATCGACCCGGCCGCGGCCGCGTATTGGAACGTGCCGACGCGGATATGACTCGAGGCGACACGGGTCAAGACGGCACCGTGCTTCGGCCCTTGACGCATGACCGGCTCACCAGTCTTGACGACGGCAAGTGCCCGATTCGTCGGGATACCGAGCGCGTACATCGCTTCACTAATCAAATATTCGCGTACCATCGGCCCGATAGCGGCTCGGCCGTCACCACCTCGTGAGTATTCGGTCGGTCCTGAGCCTTTCAACTGCACGTCGACCCGTTTACCGTTCGCTGTGACGTGTTCCCCTAAGAAGAGGGCGCGTCCGTCACCGAGCATCGTGAAGTTGCCGAACTGATGCCCGGCGTACGCTTGCGAGAACGACGTGTCGGTCTGCCGGTTTCCGGACAGGAGCGCCACGTCTTCTTTCAATGCATCAATATCGAGTCCGAGTGTCTCGGCGAGGGGTTCATTCAATAAGACGAGTTCTGGTTTGTCGACCGGGTTGATCGGCCCACGGTCGTAAAACATGTCACGAAGTTCGACGTATGTCGCTTCAAAGTTCCAACCTGTGTCTTTCATCTGAATTCCTCCTATCTCTGTTCGCTTCGAGTATAGCACAGCCGATTCTCTGCGTAGGCCTTCGTGAATTTTGGTAAGATGGGAGGGAAGTGTTAGAACAGGGGTGGGTTAAAGATGGAGACAAGACAAGACGTATTTGAATGGCTGAACGGACAACTGCGGTTCGGGATCAAGCCTGGATTGAATCGAGTCGAGTGGATGCTCGAGACGTTACAAATTGACGAATTGCCGTCGATTCACGTGGCCGGGACGAACGGGAAGGGATCGACCGTCGCGTTTTTGCGGGCGATGGCGATCGCTGAAGGGTTGAACATCGGGACTTTCATCTCGCCGTACATCATCCAGTTCGAGGAGCGGATCATGTTGAACGGCGAACCGATTCACGAGATTGATCTCGTCCGCATCGCGAACCGTGTTCGTGACCGTGCCGATGAGTCACCGGAGACGTTGACCGAGTTTGAACTGCTGACGGTCATGGCGAAGCTGTACTTCCATGAACAGCAACCGGACCTCGTCATTTGGGAAGTCGGTCTCGGGGGCCGGCTCGATTCGACGAACGTGTTGAAGCGACCGCTCGCGACGGTCGTGACGTCGATCGGGCACGACCATCAAGGTATACTCGGCGATACGCTCGCAGAGATCGCCATGGAGAAGTTCGGCATCATGAAACGAGGTGTCCCGATGTTCCATAGTTTGGACGATGCGCAGTTGATCACGTTGCTCGAAGAACAAGGTCGGACGATGGAAGCACCGGTGCATGCGGTCACGCCGCTCATCGAGTCGATCGAAGACGGGGCCGACACAACTGTTACATATGAAGGACTGCCTGCTGCGGCTCTCGGCTTGACGGGTCATCATCAAGCCTACAACGGAGCGTGCGCCGTCGCGGTCGCCCGTCATCTCGGATGGAAGACCGAGGCGATATTGATAGGGCTTGAGACGGCACAACATCCGGGGCGCTATGAGCTCATCTCAAAAGAGCCGCGGATCATTTTAGACGGGGCGCATAACGCGGAAGGCGTAGCGGCACTCTGTGAGCAACTTCGTCTAGAAGAAGATGTCACCGTGCTTGTCGCGACTCTTGCCGACAAGGACCGTGAAGCGATAATCAAATCGTTAGGGACGATCGCGACCGTTTATGAGACGACGTTCGACTTTCCGCGGGCACGGACGAAAGACAGTCTAATCGAGGACGGGGCCCGTTACGTCGAGTGGAAAGATTGGTTGGCGGAATGGGTACGTTCGCCGCGCTCGAAAACACTCGTCATGACGGGATCGCTTTACTTTATTAGTGAAGTGAGAACGTATTTCCAAAGTTTTCAAAAATGACCTTGCGTTATGGATAAATACGGGGTATGAATGAGTATGAGAACGTATGTCATCATCACTTCATCATCCAAGGAGGAAATGCAGCATGGTCAGTCAACAAAGATTGAAACGACCCGTATCAGCGCTTGTCGCGATCGTCTTTTTAACATCACTCCTTACTACAACTTTTTTTGAAATTTATTCGACCGTATCGGCAAGTACGCCGATTAAACCGGTGATTTTAGAATTGACCGATCTTGCAGAAAAAGATAAAAATACGACGAATGTGACATATATCATCCCGTCACAATTAAATTTGGGAACCAAATATACGGTCGAAACGATGACCGTTAAACAGTTTAATGCATCTCGAGAAGACTTATTAGGGAAGTATGATGCGGTCGTGTTTGGTCCGTCACGTGCAGCCGGAACTCAAGCAAAATATAGCGCGAGTACGGTGAAATACGATCCGTCGTTAACCGGAGATGATGCGATTAAAAATGTTACTAGATTATCTCACGATACGAGAGAGCATAACAATGATATAACCGCGTTAAAGGTTCAGCAAATTCAAAATGAACTACTTGCTAATGGTGTTCCTGTCTTTCTACATGAAGATGTCTTTGTTAAACAAAATAATCTTCCCAAGAAAATTGATCAGTTAAAACAAAGTAACGCTATAGTTTTTAAAACAGTTGATGAAGTGAGTAGTTATTTAAAAACCTACTTCGCCACTAATAAACCGAATAAAATTAATCAGGTGACTACCAAGCAAGGTACGAAGACGTTGACTTCTTTGGTCGATATTGAATCAGAAACTTCAATCATACCAGCCGAAAGAGGGAAAGAAATTCGGTTTAATTATTCGCTTGAAAATACGCCATCTGCTGACGCGACTGTTGAACTATATATCGATTTTGATAGTAACGATCGATTCACTCAAAATGAGTGGATTCAAACAGTAGAAGCTAAACAGACAGGTTCGATTTCATACACAATCGATGCGCCAAGTTACACGAGTCCTCGTTATTGGAAAATTGTTATGAAAGATTCGATTGCAAAAACGTACTCTTATAAGACGGGACGTTTTTTGTTGAAAGATGAGAAAGCGACTGCGAAGGTATTGCAAGTTACGGCGGACGTATCTGGTGATCCTGTGACAGGTAAGCTTAGTGACACGTTTTCAAACAACCAGATGCTCAGCTACGGTGATTATTATGATTTCAATCTTGAAATCATTACCTACAAGCAGTTAGTCGATAAAATTTGCGAGCAAAATCTCAATAAGAACAAGGAATGGTTTTATAGTAAAGATTTAATTATATTTGGATTCAAAGATTCTTACATTTCTGAGCTTACAGATACGTGTACGCATACAGAATTAACAAAGTTTATGGATCAAGGTCGTGGGGTTATGTTTACTCACGATATGTTGTACCGTACTGCAAACAGTGGCAAATTCAATGTGAAGAATATGTGGGAAAGTAACTTTGCATCACGTTTTGCGACGAGAGAATACACGAACATGGGAATTTATGCTCAAAATCCTTCAACCGAAATCGTTCAAACAGCAACAGGATTATTCACTGAGTATCCGTATAAGATAAGCTCTAATTCAATTTCAAAGAAAAAAGTCAAAACGACACATAACCAATACTTTTCATTAGATTTAGAAAATGAAGATTTGACGACGTGGTTCAACCTTGTTGGGAGCAACCGCACCGCCGGCGATAGTTCCAATCACTACTATATGTATACAGTTGGAAACTTGACATATTCCGGAGCAGGGCATGTACAAACGTTTGATGAGCAAGATGAAAAAGAGATATTTGTGAACACGATGTTCCGTGCCTTCATTGGATCGAACCATGCTCCAAAAATTGAGGTGATCAACCCTCAACTGGAACAGAATCGACAAGCAAGCGTATATGACATTGAACCGCTTTACTTGTCATGGAAGTCACTTGACTATGATTTTGCAGACCGCTTTTTAGATACACGTGTCTTGGTCAACGAGAAGCAAGTGTATCCAGCGGAAAACGGAAAGTTTGCCAGTGTTCGGAACGGGGAGACGAGTGGTTTCTTTTATGAACATAACGCACAGGCTGGTTCACAGTTAAACGTTCGGATTGAGACGAAAGAACAACGTACTAAAGGTGCAATCACATCGACTGAATCCTTTGTCGTCAACGTCTTAAAATCTGAGGAGGCTGCGTTCGTATCTCGGACGATCAGCCCGTTAACGACAGAAGTCGAGAATCAAATCGCTCTTACGTACAACCTGAACTACTCGGTACCGTTCATTCAAAAGCCGAATGGTAACGCGTATAAAGAATTTGCGTGGACTGTGAACGTTGAAGAAACGATTCCAAGCGGTTATACAGTTCTAGACAGTTCGTTGCCAACAGGATGGAAGCGGGTCGGCGATAAACTTGTAGGTTCTATCTCAGATGAATGTGTTATCGAAAAAAATGATAGCAGCTGTAAGGTGAATGATACAAAAGTTGAAGTTAAGCTTGTTGCGAATAAAGTAGGAAACTATACGTTCGACCGAGGAACATTTGATTATGTTTTTGAAGCGAACCATAATTCGAACGGTACGAACAAGCATGATGTTGAGAAAGAAGGGGCTGGTAAGCTGACTTCTGTTAATACAACCGTTCTCGAAAAAGAAATTGAACGGTTGCAGCTCGAGGGCCCAATTTATTTGAATATCGGGGAGACACGTCAAGTGACACCCATTCTCACCCCTGAAACAGCACGCAAACTCGATTTAAAATGGGTAATTGGCTCTTCGGCTGCCGAATTGACGCCGAGCTACGTCAACAACAGTGCGTCGATTAAAGGGATGAAGCCAGGGAAGACGACAGTACGAGTAGAATATACATCTCCAGTGACGGGGAAAACGATTCAATCAAATGAGATCGAAATCATCGTCGATGATCCGCCAACGCAGTTCTCAGCGAATAACTTAAATTTGTTGGTCGGTGAAGAGGGGATCATTCGACCGTCTATTAAAACGACAAATGATGAGTATCGGAACTTCCGATTTGATATCGTTTCAGGACAAAACGCTGTCGAAGTCGTTCAGCAAACGAAGCAAGAACTTAAGTTGAGCGGAAATGCACCAGGAACGGTTCAAGTCAAAGTCTCGCTTGTGAATCAACCGGCGAATCAGCCGGTCGCACCAATCTTTGTCAATGTAAAGGTTTCACTGCCGGCGTTGAGCGTGTCTCCGACTGAGGCGACGTTATGGGTATACCGTGATTCAGAAGGAACATTGGTTCAACAATCAACCAGTTTATCTCTTATTCAAACGGGGTCAGTCCGATTGCCAGTCAGTTGGGAGCTTCCATCCGGAACTAGTGAAATCACGTTAGGAACGCCACGAGTTGATGGTGTAACTGTCAAGGCCGTTCAAGGGACAGGGACGACGCAGCGCTTGATCCCTGTCACAGGAGCATTCACGAATTTTGCTTCTCAACGCGTCACAGCGATGATTGATGTTAAAGAGTATCCGCAAGACATGCTAGCGTCGAACATCGAGCTTTACATGGAAAACTCACCGTACACGTATGAACCGGTCTTCTTGCCGAGTACAGCGAACGTTCGAGGTTTTGGAATGCAGGTGGCGGAAGGTTCAGACGTCGTAGAAATCGTGGATCAAACAAAATTGCGGTTAAAAAAACCGGGACTTGCAAAAGTACGAATTGCGACAGAAGACGTCAGCCGCTTCTTCTCTGGAACGAATGGGCCTAAAATTGTTTATCGTGAATTTTATGTGCGCGTTCGCGAAGGCACAGATCCTAATCCCGGTTCACCGGAAGATGCAGGAGATTACTATTGATGAAGTGGAAAGTAATTAGTGTCATCCTGTTCGTAGCTTTCATTGGTGCGGCAGGATGGGGCTATACCTATTACCAGACAAAACAAGTAGATGAATCGCTTCAAACAGCTGATGCTGAGCAACTCGCTACGATTTTAGAGCGACCGTTCGTTGACGTACAAGATGAGTGGATGGAGAAGGCGGTCGAACAGTACGATGTTCCTTCAGCGCTCGTTCTGTTCGAACATGGTGCAATGCTTACAGATAAGCAATGGATTTACTTGGCCGACTTGATGACGTTCGGAGAGTTCGAGCGCATGGTGAAGGCCGGTGCACCGCTTGATGTTTCAATCCCTTCGAGCACGTTGTTAGAAGGGTTGTATAGCTTGAATGACGAGCCAGAAAAATGGCGCTTGGCTCACGAACAGATTGATGTTGCGTTTTTAAATACACATCCTAATATTCTGATTCAAGCCGTCTATGATGGGAATACGGAGGCTTTTACAGACTTGATTGAACGTATGGATGCAGAAATTGTGCCGTATGAAGAAGTCGCATCTGTTGTCATGGAAATGAATCAGCAATTGATGTTAGAAGCGATGGTTAAAAAAGGGTATCAGCCCGAATGAAAACAAGGACAATCCTGCGACGGATTGTCCTTGTTTTCATTTTAACGAATTTGCACAGGCTGACTGACGAAGAACTGCAGTTGGTTTGTCACAGGCAACGTATCTAATTGATTGAAGACTGCATCGTTATACGAAAGTTTTAGTCGTGATTGTGACGCGTCGTGCGCAGAAATACGGCTATCGAAGTATTCAGCTGGGCTCAGATTGTCTTGACTGCTGAATGTTCCACGAAAGACGTTCACATTCATCGGACCTTTACTATACAGTCCACCTTTAATCTGTAAAATTGAGCCGACGGCATAGACGTATGTCGGTTCGGAAGAATCGCTATACAGAAACGCCTGTAATGTCGTCGGAGTTTCATCGAACTCATTGATTCGGTTCAATAAAATCTTCCCTTTTGAAAGCAAAATCAAAGAGTTCCCTTTGGACTCGTCAATCGGTAAAATATTGGCCCGATCGATAAACGTATCACCGAGTGTGTAAACGGTCGATTCAAACGAGATGTTGCCTCGAATCGTCAAATTCCCTCTCACAATAAGGGGTCGCTCAATCGTTAAACGGTCAGTCGATTCAATAACTAAATCTCCGTCAAATAGCAACGGGGCTGATGCTTTCGCAATTGATTCAGTCACATACATGGCACGATCAGCTAACGTTGCAGGTAATTCGATAATTGTTGGGTTCGTGAACGCATTATACGTACGTGCGGTTAAGTAAGGAGTAGGTCTTTCGATAACCGTCACACCGTCTTCGGCGAGAATACGCTCGACTTCAAACGTTTGATCTGTTGATGGAATCAAAACACCATTGAAAATTGAAGCGTCGACGGTATTCGTGTAGCTTAGCTTTTGATCCAAATAGCGATTTAAAAATTCAATAATCGAATAGTCATATTGGAATGGAGAAAACTGACTCGTCGATATGCCGGCGTCCGGCAATTCACCAGCCACCTCTTCACCAGACGTGAAATAGTCCGATTTGCTGCAGGTTGCACAATCATTCGGATTCTTCAAGTCGATGCGACCATCGAGATGGAGCAAGCTTGTACGAATGTTGTCTATACGTTTCGCCACGCCGTCCAGCTGATAATTCGCCGTCCGGTCAAACGTCAAAGGCCCACCTGAGAAGATGTTCCCTTTCACGGTCGGCATCCCGTTCACCGTCAACTGCTCGTCCGACCCGAGCACGTAATACAAAAACGCGGGCAGAGCCGTCAAATAAAGGTCTTGTGTGTATTCGACCGACAGGAGCGGTTGCTCGGGATTTGTTTGCCGGCTTGCGACGACGTTTACTTGTAAAATCTTCGTGAACGGTGCAGTATCGAGCAGGTTCGCGTCCGCATTCTCTTTTAATTGAATTGAATAGCTGATCTCGCTGTCGCTCTCGCTGTCGCTCTCGCTGTCGCTCTCGCTGTCGCTCTCGCTGTCGCTCTCGCTGTCGCTCTCGCTCGGGAGATTAAGGAACGGTTCGTTTGAGACGAGTGCGCCTTGAATCGCGTCATTAAAAGCGGACTCCGATTCCATATGAGCCGGTACATCATTTGCGTCATGAAGTGGGAAACGATTTCGAACATCCGCCGCAATCAGATTGAGCGCACTTTTTGCGTCTTCGTTCAGCTGCGTATCTTCCGTGCGGATGACCGTCAGCTTATTCGTGACCAAGTTCACTTGCATGGCAGCGAGCGATAAGACGGCGAGCGCGGCCATCGTCACGAGTACGAGTACGAGCACATAGCCTTCTTCTCGTTTATGCATAAGTGGTGCCTCCTTTCTTCTCAAAATGGGATCGAGCTTTTAAACGTTTTAATGGAATCGGGATTTGCCTTCAACGATAGGTTCATCTCGATTTCAATCAAGCCGCTCGTTATATAGTCCGGACGCCGTGGATCATAGACGGGCTCGATCAGTTGAATTGAAATATCATCTAACAAGACGTTCGGGTTGCTCGGCACGTATGAATCTGCTGATAAGTTCAAGCTGATCGGTTCGTATCCGGCTTCCCGATAAATCATCCCAGTCGACGAGATGCGTGGTTCGGATAGTTGGTGGAATTGGTAGGTGTCATTTATTTCGGTGACGGCATCAAATTCACTGCGGTTGACTTCGGATAGGATGGACGTGACCAAATAGTCGGCCTCACTGCGCAGTTCGCTCGTTTCGTTCGTCAATTGAAAACCGAGCGTTCCTGAAATGAAGGCAGTGATGATGACACCGCTCAAGATCGAGGCAACGACGACGGTCACAAGGAGCTCGACGAGCGTAAACCCTTCGGACGCTTTACTGAACGAGTTCACTTTCTGGGACAGCCGTTTCAGGGAACGGCTCACGTAACGTTGCATTCGAAATCACTCCTTTCAACGTGACAGGTGTTCGGAGTCGATCGGTCGTCACGGAAATCTCGACTTCGATTGTATTTGGCGGCAGCGTTGACAATTGGGAGATGGTAGCGACGTACGTCTCACCATGAATCCGATAATCAGAACAAAAATCACATTCTGAACTCACGCCGTTTCGATTCAACAGTTTATTCAAGTCAAGCGTTTCTTGAACAGCTGAGGCTCGTCGATCTAATGTATGCAGTGCGTTTTGAGCGACTTGGTTGGCGATGGTCGTACTAAGACTATCATTCGTCGTCTTCAGACTTTGGCTGAATATGTTTAACAAGGAGAACGAAACAATCGATAAAATGACGATCGACACGAGTACTTCGACGAGCGTAAAACCTTTTTCGGAACGGGTCAACGCATTGACCTCCTTTTCAAATATAATAAAATACTAGGAAAAAAGCGTATGATTACCTAAATAAATGTTAATTTATGTCCAATGCATATTATACTAAAGTTAGAGTACGAACGGATAGTAAATCGAAAGTCTCAGTTTTTTACATAGGGGGAATTGGAATGAAGCAATATGGGATGCACTTTTTCATCCTGACATGTCTTGTGTTGCTCGTGTCGTTACCGACGATCGGGCTCGTCAACTATCTCGACGCGTCAGCGAAGACAAGCGCTACATATAAAGACACACGTGTCGCCGGGATCGACATATCGGGGATGACGAAAGAAGAGGCGGTCGTCCGTCTCGACAATGCCGTCAAAGACTTCGCAAACGCACCGTTCACGGTCACGCTCGTCGACGGGACGGCGCTCGAAGTCGGTAAAGACGTCGTGACATTTAACGTGAATGATACGCTTGAAGCCATATCCGAACCAGGGGACTATCCGCTCATCACAACAATCGATGAAGAGCGAATCGCTCCGTATTTAGAGAATCAACCCGTCACGATGACGATGGTGACCCCACCGCTCGTCGCCTCAGCGTCTAAGCTCGATTCGAACGTCGCCCTTGAGATGGTCGCAGAAGAGAACGAGGTCGTCGCGTCGATGACGATTAGTCCGACGCCAGCAATGCGCTCGGCGTTAGAACGGATGAACGGATTTGAAATGGATGCAGGCGACATGTTCAGCCTGAAGTCGTTCGGGGAAGATTTTGAAGCCCTCACGCCGCTCGGCTCGTCGCTTTATAAATTGTTTGCGGCGACTCCGTTCAAAGTGCTCGAGCGTGTCCCACATGAAGTGCTTCCGAGCGGCATCGAGCTTGGCTACGACGTCAAAATCGATGTCGGCTCGAACTTCGCCGTCCAAAACACGGAACAATCACCTTACGCCATCATCGTCCTAGATGAAGGGAACGTGATGACGGTGCAACTGCTCGGGAAAGCGTTCGTCGGCGCGTACGAATCGCGGGTCGAAGAAGTCGCAAGCGTGCCGTACCAAAACGTGATCCGCTTCTCCCCATCACTCCCGGCTGGAAGTTCTTCGGTGACGCAATCCGGTCAAACTGGAGAGTCAGGGAAGTTGTATCGCATCCGTGTCACCGAGGCAGGCGAGACGCGTGAATTGTTGGGCTTTGATTTTTATGAGCCGGTACCGGAGATCGTGACGAAAAGTTCGGTCCCACTACCGCCGCCTGAACCGGTTGAACCGATCATTCCGACGTTCCCGGATGAAACACTGGACGACGACCCGTTTAATGACGATATAGAAGATGATGGATTGAATGAATTTGAAGAGCAACCGCCGGTGGACGAGGATGTCCCGGCGTCTAGCGAGGAGGCAGTCGGATGATCGGATATGTAATACTGCTCGCCTTTTGGGTGCTGGCCACGTTGACGCTGTTTGCCTTGTCGATCCCATACGTACGGAAGCGCGAGACGAAACTCGTCGTGTCGGTACTTGTGGCCGTGTTATCGCTCGGTATGTATACGCTGTATGCGGAATCGCTTGAACGGACGTGGTGGGCTTGGCTCCTCATCGTCATCGGTTTAGCGGGCGGCGCAGCGTTGAGCGTCTTCATTGAACAGCGAGACGTCGAGCAGGAGGTACCTCAGAGGATGGTGAAGTAAGGTGAGACGAACGAAAAAACGATTGGGCGAGATGTTGATCGAGGCTGGATTGATTATGAACGAGCAACTCGACGAGGCGCTCGCCCAAAAACGGCGAGGCGAAAAACTCGGCGATGCACTCATGCGGTTGCACTATTTGACCGAGACACAATTGATCCAAGTGCTTCATGAACAACTGGACGTGCCGATCATCGCACTATATTCGCAAGACATTAACGTCACCGTCACAAAACTCGTGCCAAAAGCGATTGCCCAAAAGCACGACATCATGCCGATTGAATTACAGGGGAACACGCTATTCGTTGCGACGGCGGATCCCCTTGATTTGATTGCGATCGATGACGTCCGGTTACAGACCGGGATGAATATTGAGGTTGGCATTGCGACGCGGGAACAAATTCGGAAGACGATCAGCCGGTATTACGAAATGGACGCCTCGCTCATCGAGATTTTAAAAGATGAGGCGCCGGAATTCGAACGGCAAGAGACGGCATCGCGCGACGATGCCCCGGTCATTCGGCTCGTCAACCAGCTGTTTTTGAGCGCAATCGATCAACGAGCATCGGATATCCATTTCGATCCGCATGAGAAACAGCTGCACGTCCGCTTCCGCGTCGACGGTGACTTGCGCACGGAAGCAATCTATCCAAAGAAAATTCAAAGCGTCATGCTGACGCGACTTAAAGTGATGAGTAACCTAGACATCACGGAAAGCCGGCTGCCCCAAGATGGACGGATCAAGTATACGCTGCGCGACCGCCCGTACGATTTCCGCGTCTCGACGCTCCCGACGATGTACGGCGAAAAGATCGTCATCCGGGTGCTCGATTCCTCACAAGGGTTGACCGACTTGACGAAACTTGGGTTCGGCGACCATAACGAGATGTTGTATCGCGACATGTTGAAGCGGCCGAACGGCATTATTTTGATCACAGGGCCGACCGGTTCGGGTAAATCGTCGACACTGTACGCATCGCTCAAAGAACTGAATGACGAGTCGAAGAACATCATCACGGTCGAAGATCCGGTCGAGTATCAACTTGACGGCATCAACCAAGTCCAAGTCAATGCGAAAGTCGGGCTTACGTTCGCTTCCGGCCTCCGCTCGATCCTCCGCCAAGACCCGAACATCGTCATGGTCGGGGAGATCCGGGATACCGAGACGGCCGAGATTGCGATCCGGGCCTCACTCACCGGACACTTGGTCTTATCGACGCTCCATACGAACTCGGCGATCAGCTCGATCACCCGCCTCGTCGATATGGGGGTCGAACCGTTCCTCGTCGCGGCTTCAACGTCCGGCCTCGTCGCCCAGCGCCTCGTCCGCCGCGTCTGTCGCGACTGTGGTCATGAGCAACCGGTCTCGAAACGGGAGCAAGAACTGTTCGATGCTGAACGTGTGGCGATCACGCGCGTCATTCGCGGAAACGGGTGCGCGTCGTGTAACTTTACAGGCTATCGTGGGCGACTCGCTATCCATGAAGTCGTGCCGATTGATGAAGAGTTGCGGCGTTTGATCATGAACCAAGCGACCGAGGCCGAGATGGTCGAGCAAGCGAAACGAGCCGGTGCCCGGTTCTTGCTCGCCGACGGTCTCGAGAAAGTCGCGCAAGGTTTGACGACGACCGAGGAAATACTGAGAACAGTCATAACGGAGTGAACCTATGATCCATCAATCAATCGAAGCGATTTTAACGAAAGCGGTCGAACAACGTGCCTCAGACATTCATCTGACCGCGGGTTCGCCACCGATTTTCCGGATTGACGGCAGTTTGATCACGATGGGCGAGGAGAAAGTGCTTCCCGTCCACATCGAAGGATACTTGCAGGAAATCATGACCGACGAGATGCGAGGCCGCCTCGAGATCCAACGCGACCTCGACTTCTCGTTCGGAGTGCCCCGCGTGTCGCGCTTTCGCGTCAACGCCTACTATCAACGTGGCACGATCGCCATCGCGTTTCGTTCCATTTCCGGGGAAATCCCGACGTTGAACGAGCTCAATTTACCGCCGGTGCTCAAGCGGCTCATCGAGAAACCACACGGGTTGATCCTTGTGACCGGACCGACGGGGTCTGGGAAATCGACGACGCTCGCGGCGATGATCCATGAGATCAACCGGACGCAGCGAAAGCGCATCATCACGCTCGAAGACCCGATCGAATATTTACATACGCACGATCAGAGCATCGTCGACCAGCGGGAGATCGGCTCGGACGTCATGAAGTTCGTGAGCGGCCTGCGGGCGGCGCTCCGCCAAGACCCGGACGTCATCTTGCTCGGGGAGATGCGCGACTTAGAGACGATCTCGACGGCGATGACCGCCGCTGAGACCGGTCATCTCGTCATGGCGACGCTCCACACGTCGAGCGCGATGTCGACCGTCAGCCGGATCATCGACGCCTTCCCGGCCGAACAACAAGACCAAATCCGGACCCAACTCGCCAACGTGTTGCTTGGGGTCGTCAGTCAACGCCTGTTCCCGCGTGTCGACGTGCCGAAGGGTCGGGTCGCGGCGATGGAGATCATGATCGGGAACGCAGCCGTCGCCAACTTGATCCGGAACGAGAAGGAGTTTCAGCTTCCGACCGTCATCCAGACGAACCGGCAGAACGGGATGCAATCGATGGAAATGTCGATCGAACAGCTGATCCGTCAAGGGGTCATCAATCCAAACGCCGTGCCAAGCGAAGAAATGAGGTGAGACTATGGCCATCTTTCAATACGAAGGAAAACTGCTGAACGGGAAGCGCAAGAAAGGGCGGATCACCGCCGTGTCGCTCCGGGAAGCTAAAGATAAACTTCGGCAAGAGTCGATTCTCGTCACTGACTTGTCCGAACTCGAGTCGACCGGACTGAACACGGAAGTCAACTTATTGCCGGAACGCGTCAAGATCGAACATTTGATCATGTATGTCCGCCAGTTCGCCACGCTCATCCGGGCCGGCGTCCCGATCGTCCGGGCGACGTCGATTTTGCGCGTCCAGACGGAGTCGAAGCTGTTGAAGAAGACGCTCAGCCAAGTCGAGGACGACCTTCGAGAAGGGATCGCCTTCTCGGAAGCGATCAAAAAACATCCGCGCGTGTTCTCGAACTTCTTTAGCTCGATGGCGCTCGCGGGGGAGGCGAGCGGTAACTTAGAAGAAGCGCTCGACCAGATCGGGCTGCAACTTCAGAAGCAGTACGATATTAAACGTAAAGTCATCTCGGCACTCACGTATCCGCTCGTCGTCTCGATTGTCGCGATTGGCGTCGTCGCTTTCCTGATGGTAAACGTCGTGCCGACGTTCGCGAGTATTTTCGGACAGCTCGGTGGTGAGCTCCCGCTCATCACCCGGATCGTCGTCGCCGTCTCGGACTTCGTCGCCGCCTATTGGTGGTTGCTGTTCGGTGGCGCGCTGCTCGGCGTCCTTCTGTTCTCGTGGATGTTAAAGCGCGACAAAGAACGGTTCTTGATCGACGGGTTGTTGCTGAAGATGCCAATTTTCGGTCCGATCGTCCTCAAGTCCCAGATCGCGCTCTTGACGCGAAGTTTGGCCGTCTTACTGCAAGCGGCCGTGCCGATTTTGTCAGCGATTGAGATCACGGAGAAGATCGTTTCGAACCGGGTCATCCGGAAAGGGCTCGGGCAGGCGCGCAATATGATGGCGCAAGGAATCCCGCTCCACGAACCGCTCGAACGGAACCCGAACTTCCCGCCGCTCATGACACAAATGATTGCCGTCGGCGAAGAGAGCGGGGATTTAGATTCGATGTTGAACGAAGTCGCCGAGTTTTATGAGACCGAGGTTGAGACGACGACAGACCGGTTGAAGTCAATCATCGAGCCGCTGTTGATCGTCGTGTTGGCCAGTATCGTCGGGGTCATCGTCATCGCCATCGTCGTCCCGATGTTCCAAATTTACGGCGACATCCAAAATCAGTAGAAAATTCTTAGTTTATGCATATAAACTACTTTTCAACACCATATTTTGAATGTATAGTAAAATTGTACTACTTGTTTTAGTACTACAGTAATGAATCCAGCACAAAATACAGCAAAACACACAAAAGGGGAGAATCAGTCATGTTAGAAAAAATGAAAATGATTTGGCAAGATGCGAAACAATTAAAAGATGAGCGCGGGCTCACACTCGTCGAGTTACTCGTCGTCGTCGTTATTTTAGGGATTATCGCAGCCATCGCCGTCGTCGCGATCGGTGGAATCATCGAGAACTCACGTAAAGATGCGATGGTCGCGGATGCACGCCAAATGGTAAGTGCGGCGAAGTTATACACAGCATCAAATCCTGTTACTGCAGAGACAGTTTTAGAATTCACTGCATTGGAAGCCAACTCTACAAATATTGATATGACTTCATACTTAAGTGATTTAAAAGATCCACTTAATTCAAGTGCAGCTTATGATGATGCAATTGTCTTTGTATCACCAAATGGTGGGAAATATGAATACAGAGTCTTTTTGGATGGAAAAAATGTAATAGGTGGTAATACAAAGGCTACTGCTGAATTAGAAAGTGCGCTTTCGAAAAAATCTATTAAGTAATATCCTTCTCCGGCTGGCGCTGGGCTCTCGCTCAGTCTAGCCGGTTTTCTGTTTTTGGCATATACTTACAAGTAAGGAAGTGACCAGTTTTGGTTGACCTCATTGGACTCATTTACAGCATCGTGCTCGGGATGATCATCACCTCGTTCACAAACGTCGTCGGGCTCCGCGTGCCACGCAAACAGTCGATCGTGTCGCCACGGTCGCATTGTCCGTCGTGCGGCCACGTCTTGTCCGCTTGGGAACTCATCCCGGTGTTCGGTTACATATTGTTACGCGGCAAGTGCCGCGGCTGTGGCGGACGGATCGCGCCGACGTATCCGCTGTTCGAACTGCTCGGGGCGGTCGGTTACGGCTATAGCTTTTGGCTGTACGGATTCTCCGGGACGACATTGCTCGCCTTCGTCTTCTTATCGACGCTACTCGCACTGGCGATGTCAGATTTGTCGACGATGCTCGTGCCGAACGTGATTCTTCTATTTGCGGCACCACTACTGCTCATCCTCGCTTATGCGTCCGGAGCTACGTGGTGGAGCCCGCTCGCCGGGGCTGCGCTCGGATTTTCTGTCCTCGCCACCGTTTTTTTCGTCTCAAAAGGGGGACTTGGGGCCGGCGATGTCAAACTATTTACAGTGATCGGGCTCGTGCTCGGACCACGTGACGTATTGGTCGCCTTGTTTTTAGCGAGCTTGATCGGAGCAGTCGTCGGACTGTTGCTCATCGGACTGAAACGGATCGGCCGCAAGCAACCGATCCCGTTCGTCCCGTCGATCGCACTCGGTACGATGCTGACGTTTTGGTTCAGCGAACGTTTTTTTGATTGGTATTTTGATTTGATGTAGGGGGAAACAAGCATGAGCCGGGCTATAGAAAAAGGAACGGTCGCGTACTTCTCGTTCGATGCGCTCAGCATCCACGGAGCCGTGATTAAACAAGGCGTTTTTAAACGAAGCGCTTCCGTCCAATTGGCGAAAGGTGCCTATGCGGAAGGATTGATTCAAGACGAGAACGCGTTCGGACTCGCCTTTGACGAGTTGTGCCGTAAAATAAAAGTCAGAAAAGGGATGGTGTGCGCCGTCGATATGGCGGAGACGGAAGTGCTGTCCCGCAAAGTCGAGATTCCATCGAACATCCCGAAAGACGAGATCCGTGGCTATTTGTTCATGGAAATCGGCAGCTCGATCATCCTGCCGTTCGACGACGTCGCCTTCGACTACGAAGTGCTCGGCGAGACGGACATGAAGACCGAGGTCATGTTGCACGCCGTCTCGGTCGATTTGACGAAAGCGATCCGCGCCTACATGAAGAAACGCGGCTTCGCCTTGAAAAAAATCGTCCCGCGTCCGATCGCGATCGCGAACGGGGTGTCTCGACTCGAGACGCTCGACCCGCTCAAGTCGACGCTATTGTGGCACGTGACACCGTTCGCGCACCAACTACTCGTCCTCGAGGAAGGGCAGGTCCGCTTCATCCGTGCCATCGAGAATGACTTATCGTATCGTGCCGACACGACAGACGGCATCGTTACATATACGTTCAACGGCTCAAGCGAGGCGTTAGCGAATCGGACCGATGAATGGTTGAACGAGCTCGCCCGTTTCCTCGACTTCTACCGTTACTCGCTCCGTACGGACGGACGCCCAATCGACGAACTGATCATCTCCGGGACGGTCCCTGAACTCGATGACCTCGTCCGGACGATCGAACTGGAATCGATGGTCCCGATCAAACGCATCGATGACCCGTTGCCATTGTCGCACGCGACACCGCTCTCGCATCAGATGTTGCCGCTTCTCGGGATGGCGACGCTCGACCGCGACCATGACGCCAACTTCATCAATGCGACCGACGTGACGCTGCGTTGGCCGATCGTCGCGAGTCTGGCCGCTTTATTGATCGGCGGCGGACTGACCGGCTATCTTTATTACGAAGTGAACGGAATCGAACAGGACAAAGCACAAGTCAACGAACAGTTACAGCTCGTCCGCATCTACCAGACCGAACAAGTGAACTCGAAAGGTCAACAAGTCATCTCGCTCGAGCAGACGGTGACCGCGCTGACGACTGAAGAGAAGCAGGCGGTCCCGGCGCTCCGTGCGCTGACCGAACAGCTGCCGCCGACAGGTTACGTCTTGACGTATAACTACGCCGACGGTTCGCTCATGAGCGTCCGGACCCAGTTTGAGACGTTACCTGACTTGAACGCGTTCCAACGAGCGCTGTTGAACGATCCGCGGTTCGATAACGTCAAACTGCTCGGCGTGACGACCGAGACGAAAGCAGAGACGGACCAAGACGCGGAAACGGATACGGGAACACCGGTTCTCAATGCGTCAGATGATCCGCTCCCACGCTATATCGGAGAGTTTACGTTCACGTTCATCGATGCCGAACCTGAGACGCCTGAAGGCGAGACGGAACAACCCGAGGAAGATGAGGAGGTGGTGAGCGAATGAAACGTTCAACGATTTATTTGATCTTTACAATTTGTTTGTTCGCAGCCATCGCCGTCCCGTCGTACTTCGGCTACCAGTACTTTATCAACCAAGGTGAATTGAAGGCGCTCGAGCGCGAGCTGTCACTCGAACAGACGAAGCTCGAACTGTTGCGCCAAGAAGGCGAAGTCGTCGACGTCGCCGACTCGCAGCGCTTGCAGACACGCGTCCCGACGGAGCCGGCGCTCGATACGGTCGTCGAGACGTTATCGCAAGCGAGCCAGCTGTCTGACGTGCGCGTGACGAGCATCGCTTTCGCGGACGGGCTCATCGCCGAATCGGAAGTGCCGGAACCGATCACTGAACCGGAACCGAACGATGTGAGCGCGACGGCCGAACCGGCTGAACCGGTCGAAATCACACCGGTCAACGCCTCGTCCGTCCGCTCGACGGTGTCGCTCCAAGCGGAGACGTATGAGGCGCTCGTCCTCTTCCTCGAGTCGGTCGAGTCGATGAACCGGATCCACATTTTGCGGACCGTCCAGTTCACGGGACCTGCCGAAACGGGTCCGAACACGACCGAACCGGCCGCACCGCTCGACTTCACGGTCGAACTCGATGCGTTTTACCGGCCCGACCTCGATCAACTCGTCCCGGACCGCTACGTGCCGACGCAGACGTTCCCACGAAAAGATATCCCGGTGTACGATTACACGACACCGTAAACGAGCGTCCCTTCGAAAAGAAGGGGCGTTTTTTTGGGCGGCTTGGATTGTGTTCGGGTGACGCTTTGCCTACAATCAACAGAGAAGCGTGAAACGGCAAGGAAGCCCGTTTCGAAAGTATGGAAGGAGTCGATACAATGAACACAACACAGAAACGTGTCATCCTCGCCTCGATGTCACCGCGGCGGACCGAGTTGTTGAAACAAGCCGGCATTTTGCACGAGGTGATCCCGTCAAACGTCATCGAAGGAACCGACGGACGTGAGCATCCGGACGGGTACGTCGGACGTCTCGCCCGTGAGAAAGCGATGGACGTCGCCCGGGACAACCGCGACGCGATTGTGATCGGGTCGGACACGGTCGTCGTCCTCGACGGAACGATTTTAGAGAAACCGAACGACCGCGATGACGCACGCCGGATGCTCGAGCACTTGTCAGGGGCGACCCATGAAGTGCTCACTGGCGTCAGCATCATCGGACCAAACCGACATGACTTGTTCGTCACGACGACGCACGTCACGTTCATCGACATCCCCGAGTCTTGGCTCGACGGCTACCTCGATTCGTCGGAGCCGTACGACAAAGCCGGTGCCTACGGAATCCAAGGGTCGGGCGGTTTGTTCGTCGAACGGCTCGAAGGGGATTACTATAACGTCGTCGGCCTCCCACTCCGGCCGCTCGTCGAGACGCTCGAGCGTCACGGGGTATCGCCGCGCTTTCTGTGAATGATGCGAGAGTAGGTGAAGGAATGACTATGGTGCTCGACCGAAGTGTTGAATCCGCTATTGCCAGACTGCTTCAAATCGGTGGACGGGGCGGGGACCCGCAGGCGACGGCCCGGCGGTTGTCAGATGTATATCCGACGCTTCGGGCGCTGTCACAGGCGTCCGTGCACGACCTCTGTCAAATTGAAGGGATGACGAAGAAGAAAGCCGAGCAGTTGCTCGCGGCGTTCACGATCGGCATCCGTTACGTCGAGGAGCCGAAAGTCGACATGCCGACGATCCGGTCGCCGCAGGACGCGTATGAACTGCTGCGTGATGAGCTCCGGCTACTTAATCAAGAACATTTCGTCTGTTTGTACTTAAACACGAAAAATCAATTGATTGCGCGCAAGACATTGTTCGTCGGCGGGTTAAATTCGTCGATCGTCCATCCGCGCGACGTGTTCCGCGAGGCGCTCAAGCTGTCGGCAGCGTGTTTCATCGCTGCGCATAACCATCCGAGCGGGGACGCGACGCCGAGCCGGGAAGACATCGAAGTGTCCGAGCGCTTGGTCGAAGCGGGCAACATCGTCGGGATCGCTTGCCTCGACCACGTCATCATCGGCGAAGATCATTATGTCAGTATGAAGCAACGTGGGTATATGAACGGTTAACGTTATATTTAGCTAGAAAGTAAAGGTGAATCTACAAATTTAGGATCTATCCTTTGCTGTTAATACAAAAACTGCCCCATAGAAGCTGGATTTTCATGTCCAACTTTTATGGGGCAGTTCATTGTTAGCTCCGTTGTTAAAAGAGTGGCTTATAGCCAGATTTACCTTCATAAATATGTTTCTCAATCTGATTCGTGTCTGCATCGATCATATAATTTTCGTAAATCTCAGATAGAGAGTCGTCATCCGCTTTCCCATAATCAGCGATCGGCATTGTTCCTAGGAAGTGAATACCATAGCCATCGTTTAAGTCGACAAGAATCCAATTCGCGTCTTCAAATTTAGGTAAATCGTTTTTAGTGAAGTCTTTTAAACTTTCTTTGGTTAGTAGCGAACGATCAGAATGGACCCGTACATAAGTACCAATCCGTTCAGTGTTAGTTCCGTTCATGACCGGTCGTTTAGAAATGTTTCCGAGAGCCGTACTCATGGTGTCTTTTTTAGCAGCGGCTTCAGCTTCGGCCTTTTGTTTCTTCTCTTCCTCGGCTTTGGCAGCGGCTTCAGCTTCGGCCTTTTGTTTCTTTTCTTCCTCGGCTTTGGCAGCGGCTTCAGCTTCGGCCTTTTGTTTCTTTTCTTCCTCGGCTTTAGCAGCGGCTTCAGCTTCAGCCTTTTGCTTCTTCTCTTCCTCAGCTTTAGCAGCGGCTTCAGCTTCGGCTTTTTGTTTCTTCTCTTCCTCAGCTTTGGCAACGGCCTCAGCCTCTTCATCCTTTTCTTTCTCTGCCTTAGCAACTTCTTCTGTAGATTCAGTCGTATGTACTTGATCAGGTGCTTCATCCCCAAACAAGCTTCCTATAAATATGAAACCAAAGAGTACACTAATCACAATTCGTCCAATATTATTGAACTTTTTATATTTCCACATTAAAAATAAGCCGAGTGGGAAAAATAAGAGCAGCGTTAAGACTGTAAACCAGGTTTTCTTATAAAACTTCATTCAAACCTCTCCTTTCAATAATAAGATACTACAATAACATTAATATTAATTGGCAACAATAGGAAATGATAACGTAATTACCTTTTGATTTATTGCTAAGCGTCTCCCGCTTGATTAATCTTGCTGCTCAAATAATTATGTTAAAATAAATATCGAGGTGTTCGTATGGAGAAACTAGTTTGGATTGTTATGATTGGAATCGCGCTCGCCGCGAGTTTTGTTCCGCTCGAGCCGTTCGCGTTGTCGCTCGTCGTCTTCGCGTTGTTCGTCTTTGTGAGTATGGCGCTATTTCAACAGTTTTCAAAAGACGGGCATTGGCTTGACCGCTACCCGCCGCTCGTCGGGGTCGGACTCGGAATTGTGTCGCTCATCGCCTACATTGGTCTGTTTATCGCCTGGGTAAATGCGTCAGGAGGCAGTCAAGCGTGGCGTGTCATCCCGCAACTCGTCTTCGTTTACGTCGGGATTTACTTGTTCACCGTGACGATGGCGAGCTTTTTGGCGGGTGCGACGCGCGAGCGGCCGTCCCGTTTCTTTCGGCCGCTCCTCATCTTTTCGGTCGTCTTTTACGCGGCAATGCTGTTGCTGCCGCTCCAACCCGGTCTTTAAATGATCGGTTCATCTAAGCAGACGCCTTCAGACGTCTGCTTTTTGATTTGCGTTTTTGTTGAAAAGCAGGCACACTAATATACGGTGGAACAGGACTGAGATGAAGGGGATTGTAAATAACCTGTAATCGATTGAACGTTTTCAAACATGATTTTTCCGTTATAATAATAATTAGTGTAACCAGGAGAGGGGCAGTACGTATGTTTCGTAGTTTTAACCGAGAAATCGGAATCGACCTTGGAACGGCAAATACGCTCGTTTATGTAAAAGGTCAAGGAATCGTTGTTCGTGAACCGTCCGTAGTGGCGTTCCGTACAGATACAGGTAGAATTGAGGCCGTAGGTAATCAGGCCAAAGATATGATTGGACGTACGCCGGGGAACGTCACGGCACGCCGTCCGATGAAAGATGGGGTTATCGCTGACTTCGAAACGACTGCAACGATGATCAAATATTTCATGGAGCAAGCACAAAAATCGAAGAGCGGGTTGTTCTCATCGAAGACGAACGTCATGATCTGTGTGCCAAGCGGCATCACGTCAGTTGAAAAACGTGCGGTTGAAGATGCGGCCAAGCAAGCAGGCGCTCGCGAAGCGTACACGATTGAAGAACCGTTCGCGGCAGCAATCGGCGCCGGTCTCCCAGTTTGGGAACCGACAGGCTCGATGGTCGTTGATATCGGTGGCGGTACGACCGAAGTCGCAGTGATTTCACTCGGCGGCATCGTGACAAGCCAGTCGATCCGTGTCGGTGGTGACGAAATGGATGACGCCATTATTCGTTACATTAAAAACAAATACAACCTCATGATCGGGGAACGTACGTCAGAAGCGCTCAAGATGGAAATCGGTTCGGCCCGCATCGACGAGTCGAACGAAAACGAAACGATGGAAATCCGCGGACGCGATCTCGTGACCGGTCTCCCGAAACAAATCGAAGTAGGGGCAGTTGAAGTGTGCGAGGCGCTTTCAGACACGGTAGACGCGATTCTAGCCGGTGTGAAACAAACGCTCGAACAAACACCGCCAGAACTCGCAGCCGACGTCATGGACCGCGGTATCGTCCTTACAGGCGGCGGCGCGCTCCTTAAAAACTTGGACGGTGTCATCTCTGATGAGACGCACATCCCGACACTCATTGCGGATGAACCGCTCGATTGCGTTGCGATCGGGACTGGAAAATCTCTTGAAATGATGGACGTCCTCCGTTCAAAATCAGGCATCTCGTCACGCCGATGAAAGGTGTTAAACGATGAGCCGGTTTGTACGCAATAAAAAGCTCATCATCACGCTGATCGGTATCATTTTATTTCTTGTCATTTTAGGAGTTTCGATTCGAGGACGGTCGGAATCCGCCTGGTACCAAGACGTCACGCGTGATGTGGTCGGAACGTTCCAACGGGTGTTCACGGTGCCGATCGGCTGGATGGATAGTACCGTGTCCTCGATTTCGAACGTACGTGATATTTATGAAGAGAACCGCGAATTGAAGCAACATTTGACGAAATACGCCGAAGTGTCCGTCGAAGCCGACGACCTGCGCCGTGAGAACGAGGAGTTGCGTCAAATGGTCGCGGCGGGCGAAAGCTCGCTCCGTGACTTTGATTTGATTCCGGCCGAGGTCATCGGGCGCACGCCGAACGACTGGCAGCGCTATGTGACGATCAACGTCGGGCAAGAACGTGGCGTTGAAAAAGGCATGGCCGTGACGGCCGCCGGCGGCATGGTCGGACGCGTCATTCAAACGAGCGCCTATACGTCACAAGTTCAGCTCTTGAGCGACAACAACCGGACGAACAACGTCTCGGCGGTCGTCAAGGATGCGGACGGTAAGGCGGCGTACGGAACGATCGACGGCTTCGACAGCGAGACGAACGAACTCTTTTTCACAAAGGTTTCGAACAGCGTCAAGTTGAAAGAAGGTGAGATCGTCTCGACGTCAGGGCTCGGCGGACGTTATCCGGCCGGTCTCGTCATCGGTAAGGTGAAGACGATCGAGACCGATGAATATGGCGTGTCTCAAGTTGCCCGCATCACGCCAGAGGCGGACTTCAACGAGTTCTCGCAAATGTTTGTCATCGATCGAACGCTAGACGAACCGTTTTTGACGGGTCCCGAGGAAGGAGGAGCAGCGGGTGAGTAACATGAAAGTGTTCATCGCCCTGTTCCTCCTCTTTCTTATTGAAGGGACATGGGCTGCCATCTTTTCATGGCACTACGCGACGCCGTTCGTGTATTTGACGTTGATTGGGTTAATGTACGTCAGTTTGTATGGCCGGTTTGAGTCGGCACTCGGATTCGGTCTCGTATTCGGGTTGTTGTATGACATCGTCTACACCGACTTGCTCGGAATTTACTTATTTACTTTTTCACTCATTCCTCTCTTAGTCAGCTTCGTGTTAAAATATATAGGTGAGAACTTCTTCTCGGTCGTCATCACGTTCACGTTCATGATCCTCGTCTTCTCCTTCGGGATTTACGGTATCATGGCAGCGGTCGGTGGGACGACCATGACCATACAAACACTATTAGTTGAACAGATTCCAGGGACGCTCGTCGTCAATGTGATTGCCGTCGCGATTCTTTATTATCCGATGACGCGATACGTGGCGGTGCGACCTGTAGCGAAAAGAGGGTAGCCATGATGGAGCGTAAACGACACATTACGATAAAAGGACATCGCAACGGTATTGCAATCCACTTCAATCCACGGAGTGGCGTCGATGAGGTGCTCGGAGAGCTTGAGGCCACGTTACAAGAAATGGAGCCGCCCTCTGGGGAGATTGCACTCAAGTTGCACGCGGGTACTCGTTATTTGGACGAGGAGCTGTCACGTCAAATTCGTGAAGTCGTTGCTCGTCATGGCGTTTTTTATATCGAGGAGCTGTCGAGCGAGGTCATGTTGACCGAAGAGGCGAAAGCGACTTACGGGAAAAAGACGTTCCATTACCATAGCGGGACGATCCGCAGCGGGCAAGTGCTCTCATTTGAGGGTTCGGTGCTCATTATCGGCGACGTCAATCCGGGGTCTGAAGTTCGGGCGACAGGAAGTATCTATTGTTTAGGCACGATACGAGGAAATGTCCGGGCCGGTGTCGAAGGATGGGAGGACGCGGTCATTACCGCAAGTCTGTTGCATCCGCTGTTTCTAGCGATCGGTGAGCACGTGCTCACGCCAGACGATGATACCGAGATGCCAGAGATCGAGATGGGCTGCGCGTATCAGACGAATCATGGCATTGAAATGACGCGTCTCCGCCAAGTCATGACAGGGCTTAAAGACGCATATGCAATGGAATTACAGAGAGGGTGAGTTTGATGGAGCAAGTAGTAGAGCCTGTACATACAGCAAAAGAAGTGAAGAAAGGTCGGGCCATCGTCGTGACGTCGGGGAAAGGTGGCGTTGGCAAGACGACGACGACCGCTAACCTCGGGACGGGTCTCGCATTGTCCGGACACTCGGTCTGTCTCGTCGATACGGACATCGGTCTACGGAACTTGGATATCATCCTAGGACTCGACAACCGGAGCATCTATAACCTCGTCGACGTCATCAACGGGCAGTGCAAGCTGCACCAAGCGCTCGTCCGTGACAAACGGTTCGAAGAGATGTATCTGCTGCCGGCGGCCCAGTCAAAAGACAAGACATCGGTCCAACCGGAGCAAGTCAAAGAGATCATCGACCAGTTGAAGACGGAATATGATTTCGTCTTGATCGACTGCCCGGCCGGTATCGAGCAAGGGTTCATGAACGCCATCGCCGGTGCCGACGAGGCTATCGTCGTGACGACGCCTGAGAAGGCGGCCGTCCAAGACGCGGACCGCATCATCGGTATGCTCGAACAAGCGGAACACGTCGCGCCGCCTAAACTCATCGTCAACCGCGTGAAGAATCATCTCGTCGCATCGGGCGACATGCTCGACATCGATGACATCATGCGCATCCTGTCGATCGACCTGCTCGGCGTCGTCGTCGATGATGAAGAAGTCATCGCCGCGGCAAACCGAGGTGTCCCGGTGACGATGAACCCGGACAATAACGCCGGACAAGCGTATCGCAACATCACGCGCCGTATTCTCGGTGAGTCGGTGCCGCTCATGTCCATCCAGACGGACCAACAACCGACCGGATTTTGGGCACGACTCTTATTGAAGTTTGGAATGAAAAAAGCCTAAGGCAACGAAAGTTGCCTTTTTGTGTCGAAAGGAGTGCTCGTATGAAACTCATCTATGAACGGACCCCGTCGATCGAGCGGGCCATGCTCGTCGACGGCGAGCGTCTGCTTGAAGTCGAGGAGCGCTTTGTCGACCAGCTCTCGGTCGGGACGATCCTTGAAGCTGCGATCGAGCGGATCCATCCGTCACTCGGCGCCGCTTTCCTCGTCAACGGCGAGACAACGTTTTTCTTGCCGATCGCCGAGACGCTCCGGGCGCTCGCTGTCTACCCGGAAGTACTGGGCATCGGTCAGGCGGCCGTCGTCGGGGAGAAACGTCTCGTCCAAGTGACGAAAGAGGGCATCGGGGGTAAGCACCACAAAGTGACCGAGAACATTCGGTTCGGAGGGCGCTATCTCGTCTACTTCCCGT
Source organism: Exiguobacterium sp. SH5S4 (assembly GCF_004337045.1). Taxonomy (NCBI): domain Bacteria; kingdom Bacillati; phylum Bacillota; class Bacilli; order Caryophanales; genus Exiguobacterium; species Exiguobacterium sp. SH5S4. Next base: position 5,269 of record NZ_SJUQ01000030.1, on the reverse strand, counting down.
ATGGACGGCGCCAGTTGTTCAGCCGTAAGCTCGACCTCGCTACGCAGGACCGGCTATCGAAAGTGTTCACGCTCAATGAGGCGGAAGGTGTGTTGTTCCGGACCGAATCAGGACAAGCCAGTCCCGAGGCGCTTCGCGAGGAGCTGGCCTTGTTGCGGGCCCGGGCTGCTGACGTCGAGACGGCGCGCCGCGGTCAAGACGAACTGCTCTGTGAGCAGTTCGTCCGGCGCCATTCGGTCGAGTCGGTACTGTTGAACGATAAAGAGGCGCAAGAACGTTTGAAGCGGCTCGACGTCCCGGTCGAACGCCACGTCGGCAAGGGCCGGATGAAAGAAGCCGCGCGTTTAGACACAGCGATCGAGAAGCTCGAGAACCGTGTCGTCTGGCTCGAAGGCGGGTCTTACGTCTTGGTCGAACAAGTCGAGACGATGACCGTCATCGACGTCAACAGCGGCAAGAACGTCGCCGTCAAAGATAAAGGGCGCGCCGCCGACACGATCAATGAGGCGGCACTGTATGCGGTTATGGAACAGCTCCGCCTACGCAATATCGGCGGCATGGTCGTCATCGACTTTTTACGCGGGTCAAAAGACGGACAAGACCGACTTTTGAAACGAATGAAAGAACTCGGGGCCCGTGACCCACGTCGTGTCGAAGTGTACGGCTTCACACGGATGGGACTGTTCGAACTATCACGCGAGCGGACCGGACGTTCAATTCAAGACCGGATGACGTATAACGGTTCACCGTCAAAGCTGGCCGTGTTCTCACGGCTTGAGCGCACGCTCATGGAGCTAGACGGAAAACAGGAGGCGGTCGTACTGTCGCTACCGGCGAAGTGGCAAGGCGGGGCCTGGGACGCGTCAGGTCTTCATGTGTTCTTTATAGAAGGAGAGCCCGACGTCGCTTTTCATGGTACACTCGAGGAATGTGAGAACTTCGTATCTCGTCATTGACAAGCTTCGCGCGAGAGTGGTAATATCTATAACGTTAGTTCGTTTGGAAGCACCCAAATGGCTACAACCGCACAGAACGGGTTGAAACGGTTTCGCCCTGCCCTGGATGGCGAGTCTGAGTTTAATAAGGAGGTGCACGTATATGTACGCAATCATCAAAACTGGTGGTAAGCAAATCAAAGTTGAAGCAGGTCAAGAGATCTACATCGAAAAACTCGATGCTGATGTCGAGGGTACTGTAGAATTCGGTGAAGTTCTTTTCGTTGGTGGTGACGATGTTAAGGTCGGAGCTCCATTCGTAGAGGGCGCTAAAGTAGTAGCAACTGTCGTTAAACACGGTCGCGCGAAAAAGATCACTGTCTTCAAAATGAAAGCTAAGAAAAACTACCGTCGTAAGCAAGGTCACCGTCAGCCTTACACGAAAGTTCGCATCGAGAAAATCGAAGCGTAATTTCTATGATTCAAGTAACGGTCAGACGAGACGAGACGAAGTCGATTCGTTCCGTCGAAGTGACAGGTCACGCCAACTTTGCTGAACCCGGTTCTGACTTAGTGTGTGCCGGCGTTTCCGCTATCATTTTTGGGGCGTATAACGCTGTTGAGGTACTCGCAGGCCAGTCGCTTCTTGTAGAAATGGCAGACAAAACAGAGGGTGGTTACTTTTATGTCGAGACATATCCTGAACTATCACCGCAGGATATGACTCGCACCCAGCTGTTATTAGAAGGGATGCTCGTGCAACTAGACACGATCGCCCAAAGTTACGGTGATTATATCCAAATTGAACAATAGGAGGTGGACCTCATGTTACAATTGAACCTTCAGTTCTTCGCATCGAAAAAAGGAGTTGGATCGACTAAAAACGGTCGTGACTCGATTTCGAAACGCCTCGGCGCTAAACGCGCTGACGGACAGACAGTTTCAGCTGGATCGATTCTCTACCGTCAACGCGGTACGAAAATTCACCCAGGTGAAAACGTCGGCCGTGGTGGCGACGACACATTGTTTGCTAAAGTTGACGGCGTAGTACGCTTCGAGCGTCTTGGTCGCGACAAGAAACAAGTGAGCGTTTACCCAGTTGCGTAAGTAGAACCACGCAAAAGACTCTAGCCACTTATTTGGTTAGAGTCTTTTTTACTAGGAGAGGATCAAATGGACTCACAGGCAACGCTGAAATTATTATCGACCGTCCGTCACGAATGGATGAATCGGCTTCAGATGATCTCCTTGTATGCGGCGCTCGAGCCTGATAGACTCGAGGAGCTGTACGAACGTTATCGTCAGCACGCCGACGAGGAGAGTGCGCTCGTTCGCTTAAATATGCCGGCGACTAGTCTCGTCATCATACAGGCGAATTGGGAAGGGCGGTTGACCTATAAGGTATCGACCGACCGTGCGTCGTTGGACGACGCACGCGTGGCGGATAAACTTGTCCGTCTTCTGTCAGGAACGGATGGACCGATTCATGTGACGTTCACGGACGGACTGGCGGTTCGCGTCTTCGGCAACGTGCCGGGAGATGTGTTCACGTCAGACGAAGTGCACGAACAGACTGTAGAATGTTCTACGTTTCGTTTAAAAGGAGGGAATTAAATGTTTGTCGATCAGGTGAATATTTTTGTAAAAGCTGGAGACGGTGGTAAAGGAATGGTCGCGTTCCGCCGCGAGAAGTATGTTCCAGACGGTGGACCAGCAGGTGGTGACGGTGGTCACGGTGGCGACGTCGTCTTTGAAGTAGAAGAAGGATTACGGACGCTCGTTGATTTCCGCTTCTCTAAGAAGTTCATCGCCTATAACGGTGAAAAAGGAATGTCGAAAGGGATGCACGGACGCAAAGCGAAGCCGCTCGTCGTCAAAGTCCCGCCAGGCACAATCGTCTTCGATTCAGTGACGGATACTGTCATTGCCGACCTTACCGAGCACGGCCAACGGGCCACGATCGCTAAAGGCGGCCGCGGTGGACGCGGAAACTGTCGATTTGCGACACCGTCGAACCCGGCACCAGAAATCGCTGAAAACGGGGAACCAGGCCAAGAGCGCGAGTTGCGTCTTGAACTGAAACTCCTCGCCGACGTCGGTCTCGTCGGATTCCCGTCAGTCGGGAAATCGACGCTCTTGTCGGTCGTCTCATCGGCACGTCCGAAAATCGGAGCGTACCACTTCACGACGATCACACCGAACCTCGGTGTCGTCAAAACAGCTGACGACCGTGACTTCGTCATGGCCGACCTTCCTGGACTTATCGAAGGTGCGAGCCAAGGCGTCGGTCTCGGTCACCAGTTCTTGCGTCATATCGAACGGACGAAAGTCATCGTCCATATGATCGATATGAGTGGGATCGAAGGACGTGACCCGTTCGAAGACTACACGACGATCAACCGTGAGCTCGAGTCGTACAATTTACGTCTCCTCGAGCGTCCACAGATCGTCGTCGCCAACAAGATGGATATGCCGGATGCGCCAGAACTTCTTAAAGAGTTCCAACAGAAAGTCGGCGATGACGTCAAAGTCTTCCCGATCTCGGCACTCGCGAAAGAAGGACTTCGCAACTTGCTCATCGAAGTAGCTAATCTCGTCGACGCGACACCTGAATTCCCACTCGAAGAGCTCGAAGCGAAAACGGCCACACCACGTGTCGTCTATCGTTACGAGAAGGAAGAGAAAGGGTATCAGATTCATGTCGATGAGTACCAACGCTTCGTGATCACGGGGCCGCGCATCGAGAAGCTATTCAAGATGACGAACTTCGATCACGATGACTCGATCAAACGATTCGCCCGTCAGATGCGTCAAATGGGCGTCGATGAGGACCTTCGTAAGCTAGGTGCTCAAGATGGCGACGTCGTAGCAATCTCTGATTTTGAATTCGAATTTGTCGAATAATTTTTTAAATAAGAAATGGAGTGTGAAGTAAACGTGGACCCTGTGCCCTCGTCTAGTTTAATTCTTTATGCAGTTTTGATTCTTTTGTCAGCTTTCTTCTCTTCAGCAGAGACCGCGCTCTCGAGCGTGAACCGCGTCCGGATGATCCGGATGAGCGAGGATGGGGATAAGCGTGCTAAGCGCGTCCTCCACCTCGTCGATCGGTTTGACGATACGCTCTCGACGATCCTTGTCGGGAACAACGTTGTCAACATCGGTTCAGCGACCGTCGCGACAGCGATTGCGACGTCAATTTTTACCGGTGGGACGGGGTTATTGATCTCGACGTTCGCGACGACGGTGCTCATCTTGATCTTTGGTGAGATCTTGCCGAAATCGCTCGCTAAAGAGTTTTCTGAAAAGTATTCGCTCTTAATTAGCGGAACGCTCGTCTTCCTCGTCAAAGTACTGAAACCGATCACGATTGTGTTCACCGGTCTCAAGCGCTTGACGCTTCGCATGATCGGGATGGCCGATAAAGAACCGTCGGTGACGGAAGAAGAGTTGAAAGTGCTCGTCGATATGGGTGAAGAGGAAGGCGTGCTCGGGGAGACCGAGGCCGAACTTGTCCACAGCGCCTTCGCGTTCAACGACATTACCGTCGATGACGTGTTGACACCGCGGATTGATATCCTCGCCGTCGATGTCGACGATACGCTCGAAGAAATCAAAGACACGATCTTTAGCGGGGGGCACTCTCGTCTCCCGGTGTATAAAGACTCGATCGACAACGTCATCGGGGTGTTGTCGGAACGTGACTTCCTTCGTTCGATGATGCGAGATGAAGTGACAGATGTGCGGGCGCTCATCCGTCCGCTCACGTACGTGTCACCGCAGACAAAATTGATCGAACTGCTTCCAATTCTGCAGCAAAAACAATCACACATGGCTGTCGTCCTCGATGAGTTTGGTGGGACGGCTGGTCTCATCACGCTTGAGGATATGCTTGAAGAGCTCGTCGGCGATATTTGGGACGAGCACGACGAATCGATCGTCTACTTGAGACGGCTTCGAGACGGCGTATACGAGTGTATGGCCGACATGGACGTCGATCAGTTCGCTGACGAGATGGGGATTAAAGAACCTGAAATAGACTCGAATACAATGGGTGGATGGATCGTCGAGCTGCTCGGCGACATCCCAGAGAAAGGTGCGCGTGTCACGTATGACGACATGACGTTCACCGTTCTCCACGTCGAAAAACGACGCATTCGCAAACTGTTAGTCGAAACGAGTCAATCCGAATCGGCTGAACAGGCATAAGAAAGGGGCTGGGACATAACTAGCCTGTTTTAAAGCTTTTCAATAAAAAGAGGGGTCCGGTCACCGATTTTCGGTGGCCGGACCCCTTCTTTGCACTTCCCCCGATGCCCACGGCGATGAACTTCCGT